>CAZHDX010000094.1:0-5832 GCA_964531195.1 uncultured Nitrosopumilaceae archaeon | reverse complement strand
TCCTCCCTTGTGTGGTCCTCGAAAATCATTATGTTGTGATCTATATCCTGTAAAAACACGAATCTTCCCATTGTCCATTTTTACTGGTATGGAAACTGTCAAAACTTTTTTTGGCATGGCAAGAAGGTCATGAGTTCCTTGGTCAAGTTTAAGAATTTTTGCTGCATCATCAAGCTGTTTTAATGCATTTTGCCAAGGATCTATTTTTGTCAAATTCTACCATTTGTGTGCCGAGATATTCTATTTAAGTTTGTTTGATGTTTGGGTGTTAGTATCTTGGTTTGATGACTTTCCTATTTTTGATGCGATCATATTTTTTAGTTCGTCATCTGTTACATTAGAGTTATTGATACCAAGTAACTTTGCCATAGCTTCAAGTTTTTGTCTTTCATTTTCGACAGGTCCCTGAATTGGTATATTATATTCTGTGACTTTGTGCAACTCCGTTTGAACCGTGTTTTTTGTCTTGCTATATTCACCCCAGATTTTTCCAAATTTTCTTGATGCCTCTGGAAGTCTTTTAGTTCCTAAGAAAAGAACAATGGCCACAAAAACAATGACTATCCATTCATTTCCTATTATATCAAGAGAAAAATTTAGCATATTCTAATTTATGATTATTCTAAAATTAAAGATTTGGATTCCAGTGAGGTTCTAATTCATTTTTCTTTAAAATTAACGACACGTATTGTACCTATATTTATATGAGAGAGAGAGTAGTTTATTCATCTCATTTGTAGGCTGCAACCATAATTGCTCCTCCCATCATTGCTTTCTCAAATTCTATCTTTGAGAATCTCTCAAGCAGTAACGCTTCAAGCTTTTTATTTTTCGGCCACAACTTGAACGTTCCGTAGAGTGTTCCAAATTTCAGACCAAGTCTGCCTGCAGCAACTGAGGCTATAATTGGAAGGATCGTTTTAAGATAAAAAGAAACACCAAACCTCAATAACAAATTATCTGGTTTTCCCAAATCAACAATAACAAATCTTCCACCCTTTTTTAGAACACGATGAATTTCTGATATTGCAATTTTAAGACTAATAGCATCGCGTAATGAATAACCGCAGATAACAGCATCAAACTTTTCATCTTGAAATGGTATGTGTTCGAATACACCACAAGTAAGACTGGGAAAGTTTGTAAGTAATTTTTTAGTATTTTTTAACATAGGCTGCAATGGATCATATAGTGTAATTTGCAAGTCATTATCACATAATTTTAAAGCAGTTTTTGACATGTTACCAAATCCAGATCCTGCATCTAATACGACATCACCTTTTTTCACTCTTTTAGAAATTCCTTGAATGCGAAATTTTTCATCATTACCAAGAGAGATAACAGAATTAACTTTATCATAAACAGGAATAATATCCTCTAATACCTCTAATACCTCATTCCAGTAGCTTCCAAGTCCCACATCAAAAATTAGAATAGCTGGATATTATATTTCAATAAGGATTTCATTTAAGAAATTGTTAACCTGTGAATTAACGAGTTGTAAATAAATCAATTATTATATCATGTCAAATTGTTTGTAAGTATTGTATTCTTGCCCGAAATGCAAATCAAAAATCGATGTGCAAAAGACATTTAATCAAAAAATTGTGTTTGCATGCTCAAAATGTAAATTGAGAGACATTGTAAATTATAACCAAACCATAGATGAATCCTATCTAGATTTTCTTAACAGATTTGATACAAATGGCCTTCCAAGTAAGAAAGAATCTAACTCGATGCTTGAAAATGAAGGAATGATTCAAGGCGAAAACGAAATAAGAAAAATGATTGGAAATTCCAAGATTGATGACCTCATGCACTCAATATTATATGCAAAAAAATATCATGTCTCATATTTTAAAACAATTAATGAACCCAATCCTCAAATGGGGATAACGGTATCAGATTCTGGCTTAGATGAAAAAATAGTTTATGTTTTAGAATCCAAGAAGATAGATAAATTTTACAAGTTTCAGGAGGATGCTATTCATGAAATTATGATGGGAAACAATGTTATCATAACTGCCCCCACTGCTTCCGGAAAAACGGAATCTTTTGTCATACCCGTTTTACAAAAAATTCTCGATAATTATCAAAATGATACTATTCAAGCTCTTTTTGTATATCCCACTAAATCCTTATCAAAAGATCAGTTTCCGAAAATAAAGGAAATTGCAGATAATCTTGGCATTAAAGTGGGAATATTTGATGGGGATACAAAAGAATCAGATAGAAAAAACATACTAGAAAAACCACCGCATATCATTATAACAAATTTTGATGTTCTTCATTACCACATGTGGCATAGAACAAGATTTGCTTCATTGTTAAATAACGTAAAATATCTGATAGTTGATGAAGCACATGTTTATTCAGGGATATTTGGCTCAAATGTTCATTATATTATAAAACGATTAAAAAGAATTAGTTCTAAATTACAAATCATAGCAGCTTCTGCAACACTTGACAATGCATTATCATTTTGTGAACAACTATTTGGAACGAAGATGAAATTGATCAAAGGCTCTGGAAAAAAAGGCAGGACTGATTTTAGTATGCTATTTCCATCGCTTAGAACACAACGAATTTTGATGATAGAGATTTTAAAAAAACTTACAACGAAAAAACATAAAACACTTGTCTTTAACAACTCTCATCTAAACTCTGAGCTTTTGGCAATGCAGGCGAGAAGGCAAAAGATAGACATCAAAGTTCACAGAGCAGGATTGATGGCTAACTATAGAAAATCAGTTGAAAATGCATTCAAAAATGATACTCTCATGGCAATTTCTGCTACTCCAACCCTTGAGCTTGGAATAGATATTGGTGACGTGGATGGAGTAATTTCCTCAACAATCCCTGTAAACCGATTGGTTCAAAGAATAGGAAGAGCCGCGAGGAAAGGGCAAAATGGTTATGCATTTTTAGTACTAGGCAACGATCCGATCTCCCAGTATTACAAAAATCATCCAATAGATTATTTTGAGGACATTGAGAAAACATACATAGATCCTAAGAATGCTTTTGTTGAAGAGTTTCAAGTTCTTGCTATGTCTTGTGACAAGCCGATTGCAAAGCACGAATTAACAGAACATAGTGAAATTATCAACAAACATCTTGTTACTGGTAATCTTGTTTTAGTTGATAATAGATATGTTCCCAATTATGAACAGATACGATCTTTACTAGAAGAATATAGCATAAGAGGAATCGGAAAATCAATTGACATATTTTTAAATGGTAAGAAAGTAGGAGAACGAAATCTTCCGATTGCTCTAGAAGAGCTTTATGAATCAGCAGTTTATTTTTTAGCAGGATCGAGGTATAAAGTGAAAGAGCTTGGCTATCCTAAAAAAATGATCGCAAAAATAGAATCTCTTTCAAAAGACTACCCGTATTATACAAAATCATTAACAGAAGAGTGGCCCACTATAAAGACAATTTTTGAAAAAAGAAATGCAAATGGGATTGAAGTTGCATTTTGCAGATTGCACATTCAAAAACGAGTATACGGATATGTTAACATAGAAATTGGTCAAGAGGTAACGCAAGGCCAACGGATTCTGTTAGAAAAACCTCTAGAATTTGATTTTGTTACAAAAGGAATTGTTTTCAAGGCACCAAAACCGGCCTTCGAGATAAATAAATCTGAGAAAAAAGAGTATGTGGAAGCTAGCGGATATCATGCAACAGAACATGTCATAATAGAAGGAAGTAATATGATAACAGGTGGAGTATCCCAAGATCTTGGCGGGATATCACTTGGAACATCGGGACTCATTTTCATATATGATGCAGCTATAGGTGGAAATGGTGCGAGCAGAGCACTTTATGATAGGTTAGAAAAAGCATTTGACCGCAGTTTACATATTGTAAAAGAATGTCCATGTTCAAACGAATCAGGATGTCCAAGATGTACGTTTTCCTATAGATGTGGAAATAATAACGAATATCTTCATAAGCTTGCAGCTACAGAAATCTTGCAAAAAATCATTGACGGTGAAACTACTGAAGTTTCTGATCCTTTAGAAGGAGACATACCACTAGTCTAATGAGAATATCAAACAACAAAAGAAATAATTCCACCTGATTACTCTAGGATTTCTATGGAAAAAGTTGCAATAGTAACTGGCAGCTCAAGTGGGATCGGTTTTGAAACTGCATTAGCCTTAGCAAGAGCAGATTATTTTACGTATGCTACCATGCGAGATGCAAAAAAGGGAAATAGTATAATAGAAATTGCAAAAAAAGAAAATTTGAAAATTGAGATACTTGAGCTTGATGTTGACAAAGAAAATAGCATTAAAAATGCCATAAATAAAATTATGAAAGAAAAAAATAGAATAGATATTCTTGTGAATAACGCAGGTTATTTTCTTGTTGGATGTCTTGAAGACTTGACAATAAAAGATCTAAAGGATCAATTTGAAACGAATTTTTTTGGGGTTATTAGGACAATTCAAGAAGTATTACCTACTATGCGCAAACAGAAATCTGGAATTATAGTTAACATTAGCTCTGTCGCAGGAAGAATAGGATTCCCTGTAACACCAGGATATATCAGCTCGAAATTTGCGCTAGAGGGTTTGAGTGAATCAATGCGGTATGAGCTTTTCCCATTTGGAATTAAGACAATAATAATAGAACCCGGTGTAATCAAGACAAATTTCTTTGCATCACTTAAAAAAACTACAAAACCTAATTCAGTCTACAAAGATATTACTGAAAAGGTAATGAATGGTTTAATTATGATGTCAGAAATGGGCACTCCTGCAAAAGAGGTGGCAGATACGGTAATCAGGGCTGTAAAATCTGAAAATCCTTTACCACGATACACTGTAGGAAATGATGCAGCTATGTTTCTTGAGGCAAAAAAGAACAAGACGGATCTGGAGTTTGAAAATTATATAAAAAAGGAGCTTTTTTCGTGACTCATAAATTGAATTTAAAGCCCAATTTGACACATTCTTAAAATTCTGGTGTTCATGGGTTAAGTTGATATAAGTCACCTAGTCAATTTTTATCAAAGTCAACAAATTTAGGCACAAATATGGAGATTGTTTAAAATGAAATGGAAAACTTTACAACATAATGGGATAGCCTTTCCGCCACCTTTTGAAACAAAAGGAATTGCGATTAAGATTAAAGGTGAAAAGATATCCTTAGACTTAACCCAAGAGGAAATGGTCTATCAATGGGCAAAGAAAAAAGATACCCCATATGTACAAGACAAGACCTTTTGCAAAAATTTTATTGAAGATTTCGCAAAGGTGCTTCCTCCAAAATTTAAGAATTTATCAATTTCAGATATTGACCTTTCTGAAGCATTTAGAGTTGTAGATTTAGAAAAGGATGCAAAATTAACTTTAGACAAAGAGCAAAAAAAGGAACTTGCAAAAACAAGAAAAGAAATCAAGGAAGAGATGAAGGCAAAGTTCGGCAAGGCTCTGATTGATGGAAAAGAAGTAGAGGTAGCAAACTGGATGGCTGAACCACCTGGATTATTCATTGGAAGAGGAGATCACCCACTTCGCGGTAAATGGAAACCTAGGATTTCAGAAAAAGATGTTACATTAAATCTCGGAAAAGAAGCTAAAGCACCCCCAGGAAATTGGGGAAAAATCATTCATGAGATGGATTTCATGTGGTTAGCAAGTTGGGAAGATTTTCTAACAGAAAAACGCAAATACGTTTGGCTTTCTGACACATCGGATTTAAAACAAGAACGAGATCAAATGAAATACGACAAGGCGATCAAGCTATCGCAACATATTGAAAAAGTATTAGAAAATGTAGTTAAAAAAATGTTAGATCGTGATGAGAGGGTAAGAA
>CAZHDX010000093.1:0-6074 GCA_964531195.1 uncultured Nitrosopumilaceae archaeon | reverse complement strand
AACAATATGAAAAAGTAAAAAATTGGCTTATCTCATCAGGTCTTTGCATTTTGGAAAAAAAAGATCCAAATGTTGGTGCCGTTCATTCCTATTATGATACAAAAGACAACAAGTACAGTTTTCTTTATCCAGAAATAACTGGCTATTACCTCAGTACACTAAAGTTTCTTTATTCCAAAGAACAATCTGAAAAATACATTGAGATTGCAAAGCTATGTGGTTCTTGGTTGATGAATATTTATGAAAAATATGATGGAATTATTATGGGTCTTGGTACTGAATCAAGAATGACTGACCAAATATTTTCATTTGATACTAGTATTTGTGCCAAGGGATTTCTTGATCTGTATGAAATTACAGGAGATATACAATACAAAGATTTTGCAAAGAAGCTAACTGACTGGCTTGTTACAAAATGTGTGGAAGAGGATGGTACTGTAAGACCAGTCATGGACAGAAAATCTGGAAAGTTTGTTGAAACCTCAATGTGGTATGCTCAAAAAGGATGTTTTGGAATCAAACTGTCAATGCCATTTTTACAACTCGATGATTCAAAATCGAAGGAGGTTGCCATCAAAATATCTGATACATACAAGAAATTTCAAAACACTAATGGTAGTTTTGCCTTGCATCTTGGAAGTAATTCAATCAACCTACATTCTCATAGCTATACTTTGGAAGGGTTGATCTATTCATATGCTAGACTCAAAGACACAGCATATCTTGAAAGTTGTAGAAGCGGATTGGACTGGGTTGTAAGTCAGATAAATGAGGATGGAAGTGTATATCTTTGGACTAACTTTAATTACAAATCCAAAGCGGCATATCCAATCGCACAACTGATTCGTTTAATGGTACTAGTAGACAGCGTTGACAACACATCGAAATATCTTAAACCAGCAAAAAGATTGACAGATTTCCTACTGACTCTACAGGCAAAAGAAGAAGACCCAAAAATGAAAGGCGGATTTTATGAGGAATTCCACAAATCAATTATGGGATGGAAGAAACAACATAGAATTAATTCATGGACATCAATGTTTGCAATTCAGGCACTGGATTGGATTCAAAGTCACGACAAGATATCATTTGAAAGATCTATCGAGTATCTCTATTGAATAAAACCTAATGTGAAAAAATCTAACTGGAAATTAAACGCTGATAAAGTTCGTATTCCTTCTGCTCCATCATCTCTCCACTTATCTTTTTTATCGTATCAAGGGATTTTTTTTGTAGGTCGTTTTTGTATTGAGTGTTAGTTAGAATATTTTTGAAAGCAGCCTCAAAACTCTTTCCTTCATTTTCAACAAATACTACAGCATCATCTATTATTTCAGAATAAGTTGTGTCATGTTTTGACATGACCACTGGCAAACCTGATGCCATTGCTTCGAGTACTGGCATGGGGATGCCATCCAGAAACTTCATTGGTTGAGCATAAATTTCACTCGCTGCATAATATCTATTTAATTTTTCATGAGGTATTTTTTTAATTATCTTAACCCTATCTGACACATTTGTAGTCTCTATTAACTGCATAAGCGATTCATAATTTGGTCCATCTCCTATGAGCAACAAATTTACATCAAGACCTTTTATTGCTTCAACAAGATACCTATGATCTTTTTGTTCAATCAATCTTCCAACTGACAATATTGTTGGTCTTGAAGAACTAAATTCTTTCTTACAATCTGGAGAAAATTCGTTCAAGTCTACCTTATTGTATATTACCTGAACATTTTTTGCACCCATTTTTTTCGCAAATGGAACTATGAATTCATACACACAAACAACAACATCTGCATTTTGAAGAACAAATTTTTCTATTTTTTGTAAAACATAAGTCATTTTTAAAAATTGGAAATATCTGTGTTCCTTTTTTAAAAAATTTCGTTGTTGTTCATAGTTTGTATGTAGTGATACTAAGAGAGGAATTCTTAATTTTTTTGATGCTTTTGTTGCAAGCCATCCTTGAATTAGCGGATTATAAGATCTTAATATGTCTGGGTTTATCTCTTCAATTATTTTTATGATTTTTTCTTCAAATGATTTGTAATTTGATAGATTTACCTTCTCAAGCTTGTGGATTTTTAGTTTAGCACTGCCAGCCATGGTCTGTACTTTTGACTCTTCTATTTCCTCATCAAATAACGATAATACATGGACTTCGTCAAACATGTTTTTTGGATTGTAATACCCTGGTTTGATTTCTCCTTTGTCATAATATGACATCAAGGGATCATTTGGAAGAACGCAAATAGTTGTCATGTTTTATAATTTGATTCTGTGTTGTGATGGATAAAATGATTTTTATTTATTATAGACTAGACATGGAAGGAATAAATACATAGTACTTTGGATGACAATTTCTAATGGTGCTCGAAAGTAACATTTCTTATACGGTTGATGAGAATTACTGGAATAGAAATTTACAGAAAAGTGTATCTTCCACCATATATCAAATTCCAAGTTACTCAAATATCTATAAACAAGTATTTGATTCTAAACCAATTTTTATATCAGTAAAAAAAAATAATGAACTGGCAGGACAGCTTGCCATACTTATTCATAACAAATATTATTGGAAGGATGCTAATATATTTTCAAAAACACTAGGTTCTAAATTGAATCTTAATTCAATACTTAGATGGGAATATGGCCCAATAATTCATGATTCTTTCGATAAGGAGGAAATTTTAGACACACTGCTCCTAACTGTAGAAAGAATCTCTGAAGAAAATAATGTGAACATGATTAGAGGAACCACATATCCTGTACCTAGTTTTGATTATAACAAAATCTTTGCAAAACATGGATATGAATATACTAATTGGGCTACATACATAACAGAACTTGAAAATGATCACGAATCACTATATGATAAACTCAGCAAGGAAACTCGATATGACATAAGAAAATCTGAAAAAAATGAACTCGAATTTGAAATTGTGAATAATTTTTCTTCATTCAAGGAATATTCTGATCTAGCATTTTCTTCTAGAAAACGTACTGGAGAAAAGCGTCGAAATAATCCTATTTTTGTTGAAAAGTTTTGGGAAAATCTGTACAACAAAGGATATCTACAGGTGTTTCTTGCTAGAAAAAATAAAGAATTACTTGGCGCAATTGAAAGCTTGATCTTTAACAAAAATGTCATTCAATATGGGGTAGTAAATTCGCCAAAAACACATCTGCTTGGTGGAACTTTTCTTACATGGAATGCAATCAAATGGTCAATAGAAAATAATTGCAATACCTATGATATGGGAGGAATTAATCCCATACCACAAACAGAAAAGGAAAGATCAATAAATTTCTATAAATCAAAATGGGGAGGAAAAAAACTTGATTACGTAAGGTACATAAAAATTCGCAAATTAGGGAAAGCGAAATTCTCTGCTGCGCTATCAGATCCAAAAAAAGTCTCTTCTAAAATAAAGAAACTTTTTCATTGAATCATTTTGTGAATTTCACATTTTTTGTAAGGTGTAGTGGTTTTGTAAAATGATTAGATAGCATTACCTCTTATTTCATTAATTATAGCGTGAAATAATTTTCTTGTTCTAAGATCAACTGTATAAGTAATTCCAAGATAAATTCCTATGCCAATAAAAGCAAATAATATCAAATTTGGTATAAATTCAAAAATACTTTTCTTGTACATCAATCCTTGTACCAAAAAATATGTTATGCCGAAGCTTACAACACTCGCACTCAAATACTTTAACAAAATTATTGGATTGGTCATACTAACAAAATATTTTCGGATTGAATAATAATAATAAACAGTGAATGGAACTTGTGTTGCAAGTGATATTATTGACCAATAGATTACTAAATCTATGTCTGATTTACTAAATGGTTTTAATAAATACAATCCTACAGTCATTGAAATTATATACACACTGTATTGAACTAGAACCATTGTCGGAACTGAAAATAATTTACTTTTTACAAAATCTTTTACTGTAGAGTTTTCGTTTAAATCTACTTTTTCAATTCCTAACATAGCTTGATTATATGTTCCACCTAATACGTATAGGACGGCCCTTATAGTCATGAATATTACAACAGGCATGGCAGTTTCATAAATTGGCTTGAGAGCATAAAGAGCTGGTTTTGCAAAGACTATAGCTAATGCAGCAAGGGGAAAGGCAAAATAAAAAAATCGAATTAAATTCTCTTGAAGATGTTGCTTGTTTCCACCTTCCAATAGTTTTGGATATAATGCCTGTGAAATTAGTGATGAATTAGCCACCAAATTAGACACAGTTTGTGCCGCAGAATAAAATGCAAGCCCTATTACCGAACCTGAAATTACAGAAAATACGATGACATCCAAATGATAAATTACATTAGATATTCCTGGGTAAATTGAAAGCCATGATAGTCTTATCCATTTTTTTAGAAATGTCATACTAAATTGCCCCTTTATCTTTTGTCTGGCAAAAATTCCTAACATTACTATGCTTGTCACATAGGCAATTACTGTAGATGAAATCGCACCAAAAATTCCCATATGTAAAAAATATACTAGTATTAAAGCGGCAGGTATTTTTGCAGTTTCAAACGACAACATACCATAACTGGAGGCTTGAGGATTCCACCCCAAGTTGACTGCTGTAAGTGTTCTATTTAGAAACATTACTGGAATAAGGATGGCAGAAAAATACAAAACATTTTGATTTGCATGCACATGAGTTGCAAGAGAATATGATATTACGATGTAAGCTAATACTCCTACTATTGAAAGTAAACCGCTTGACATAACAGATGTCTTTGCCGATTCTGCACCCCTTGCCATTTCACGAGTAGCCCAATATGATATCATTGGTTCTACAATTATTACATACGTGATAAGACCTCCAATAAGATTCCAAGTTCCAAATTCTTCGGTAGTAAGAGTTCGAGTTACAATTAATGTGAATATAATACCAGTTATTACACTGATTAAACCAATAGCAAAAGAAATCAATCCCGAATAAGTAACCCTAATTCTAGACAATCTGGTCATTTTATCTAGCACGTGGGTTATGTTTAATACTGTATTTTTTTGTTAACTAATGACATTACTGTTTAAACGTACAAATGCAGTATATTCACGATTAAATGATAATTTCTTTAAATTATTTTTTATCAACTATTTTAAAGGAGTTACAACTGAATATGAATAAACACTTGTCCAATTGTAATAATTCGACCAAAACCACGCTTTGATGTTCTTTTCAATTATTGATTTGAATTTATGTTCTTTTAGCTTCTGATTCAATTGGGTTGAAGTGTATCTATTCCTAAAATCTGTTTCTGGATGTAATGCTAAACCGCGTAAGTTCATAATTATGATAATCGCTACTCCTTCAGGTTTAAGCACTCGGTGCATTTCTTTTAGAAGAAGATCTACATTTTTTACATACGGTATTACCGCATAAGATACTAGCAAATCGAATCTGTTATCTCGAAACGGAAGCTTACTACCATCTGAAAAAATATCAGGTTTAAGACTTTCATAGGGACGAGTGGGCAGATCAATCCCCATGTATTTGCATAGATAGTCATCATGATACGGTCTCATGGCACATCCTACATCTAGTGCAAAAGATTTGTTCTTTGAGTAATGTTGTAACAAGTAAGAATGAAACCAATGTTTGACCATTTTTTCTAATTCTTTTTTGACATTCTATATCTAATATATTATCTTAGTTTGGTCTAGATACTATTTACTATTATTCTTGTTAAATTATTGATATTATTTCATATACTTATAATATCATACAAATTCTAACTAATTAGATTTGAAATTAATTTATGGAATTAGAAAGAACAATTTAAAACACGATATAATGTTTGTCACAAAACACGATTTATATGCACCATCTGAAATTTCTGCACAAAAGAAAACAAATGAAATCTTTAATGAATTAGAAAGCCAAGTTATAAGAGGTAAAAAATTATCAGAGTTATTTGCATATGATGATGTTTCACTCTGGTGGTTTATTCATCCCACCATATATTTATCGGTAAAGGAATCACTAAGTTTCATTGATTCATTTCAAGAATTTATTGAGAAACATAAG
>CAZHDX010000092.1:0-6132 GCA_964531195.1 uncultured Nitrosopumilaceae archaeon | reverse complement strand
TGTGTTTAGATACATTAATATTATAAATGGTCTTGCAGCAAAATTATCACAAAGTGCAATTAATGATCTTAAAAATGATCCAGACATCATAAGCATTGACCAAGATCTTCAAGTAAAAGCGCTTGACATAAACGCTGATGATCAGATCCGTGCAGACCAAGTATGGTCAACAGGAGATACTGGACACGCAGTTGCTATGGCAATTTTAGATACGGGAATAAATACATCACATCCAGAATTTTCTGGAAGAATTGCATTATGTCATAGTGAAATATTTAACAATACTACATGTGATGACCAAAATGGTCATGGTACACATGTATCTGGAATAGTTGGTGCCGCAGGGATTAATCTAGGTGCAAAAGGTGTGGCTCCCTCCCTGGCAATCTACAATGATCAAGTTTTGGATTCAACAGGAAGCGGAACAATTTCTGGAACAATTGCAGGAATAGATTGGGCAATAGCAAATCATGCAAAAGTGATCAGCATGAGTTTTGGCACAAGCCCTATTTCTACAACTCAACAAAATTGTGATTCTTCCATTCCTTCTTTGACTACAGCTATCAACAATGCAGTTTCGTCTGGAGTTACAGTTGTGGCAGCAGCTGGAAATTCAGGAAGCAGTGGGGTAGGAGCTCCTGGATGTATTGGTAGCGCCATAGCTGTAGGCGCAGTTGATAGCTCAAATACAATCGCATCCTTTTCAAGTCAAGGAGGTCCAATGGCAGACCATGGAATTGTCGCACCAGGAGTAAACATTTTTTCCTCTTGGTTGTCAGGTGGATATAATACAATAAGTGGAACATCTATGGCTACTCCTCATGTTGCCGGCGCTATTGCATTGCTTTTAAATTCAGATCCGACCCTTTCACCATCTCAAATCAAAAATATTCTATTCAATACCGCATGTAATAGTACCACTAATCCATCATGTCCTACTGGCTCTGTTCCAAATGCAGTTTATGGGCATGGAAGGATAGATGTATTGGCTGCATTTAATAACGTGACAAAAAATACTGTGCCTTCACCCCCAACAGGATTGCAAGCCACCACTATATCTTCATCAGAGATTGACCTAAGCTGGACTAAACCAATAACAAATGGTGGCTCTCCAATAACTGGCTATAAAATTGAGAGATCAAGAGATGGAGGTTCAACATGGGCTACTGTCACTGCAAGCACAGGTAAAACAACAACTACCTATCCACATACGGGGCTGACAGCAGGTTCGACTTACACTTATCGTATTTATGCAATCAACAGTATAGGGACCAGCTCTGCATCTAATACTGCTTCTAATACAACAAAATCATCTAGCACACCAACCATACCCTCGCCCCCAACAGGATTGAAAGCCACCCCTATCTCTTCATCAGAGATTGACCTAAGCTGGACTACGCCAGTAAATAATGGCGGCTCTCCAATAACTGGTTATAGCATTCTCAGATCAAAAGATGGCGGTTCAACATGGTCTTATGTAACTACAAACACAGCTTCAATATCTACTACATTTGCCCATACTGGATTAACTGCAGGGTCGACTTACATGTATAGTGTTCATGCAATCAATAGCATCGGATCAAGCTATGCATCAAACATTGCATCTGCCACAACCTTAAATTCGTAGATTTCTAAAATTATAAGCATACAACTAGTTTAATTGTCAAAAATCAAACTATGACAAGTAAAATTTCTGAAATGGTGCAGGCATAAATTAAAAACCATTACACTTGGGTGTCTTCTTATTCATTAAAATGTTAGAACTAATGAAAACATTTTTCAAAACTATTCAATTGATTTTTTAAGCGTGCAATATCTTGTAAGATAGTGAACAAACGATTACAAATAATTCAATTCGTACTTGCAGCCATAGGAGTAATTGGCATTACTGTATCAATAGTTAGCACTGATATTGTTGGAATAGTGGAATCTGTGATAATAATTATAATGGCTATATTAGCAGGTTTTTTGGATTCGTATATTAGAAAAAAAAATACAAAAAACAAATCCTCAGAAAATAGTTAGAATCTACTAATCTAAATTATTAACAAATAAAATAAAAAGAAAAGAGTTAGTGTTTGGCTAAGGTTGGTCGTAATGTTATTTTTATTTTGTATGTAGTCAGAATCTCCTTGCATCTGTTTCTGATGGTCACTTCGGTTATTCCTGCTATGCTTGAGACATCTCTTTGCAGAATGCTTTGACCAAGCATTGTTGACGAGATGTAAAGATATGCAGCGGCTAAACCATTTGGGGCTTTTCCATCTGCAATGTTGTGATCTTGTGTTTTTTCAGCGATCTCAGCAGCAAGTCTTTCAACGCGAACGTCAACCTTTGCAAGGTTTGCTATCTTTGAGATGTATTTGTCTAGGGTTACAACAGGCGCCGTCTTGGAACCAAGCTCCATGACTAGCATTCTATAATATTTTGCAGTCAACTTTACATTCATTTTTTCATCTTTTGAACTTCCAGTTGCTCTGCAAATCTCATCAAGGGATCTTACTACATCGCATTGCTTACATGCCATGTAGATTGTGGCAGCAGACATGCATGTTACTGATTTACCTTTTGCTTCAAATTGTCCTTCAAAATTTCTGTAAATCATGGATGCAGTCTCTATCACATTTTTTGACAAGGTTAATGCCTGACAGGTTTCGCCAATCTTTGATAGAATGTTTGCAAGTCTTCTTTCTCTTGGAGAAGATACTCTAATTCTTGTCTGCCATTTTCGCAGATTGTACATCTGATTTGCTACTTCGCTGTTGATTGTTTTTCCACTATAGTCTTTTGTACCTATGGCAATCTCAGTTCTTATTCCCAAGTCATGTTGTGAATAGGTTGTCTGTCCTGTTGCTCTTGCAAGTTTCATTTTGTCTTCGAGGCTTGTTGCTCTTGATTCTGGACCATAATCTGACATTTGTTCCATTGCAACCAGTCCGCAGCCAGAACAAATTTTTTCTCCATTATGAACATCATCAATTAATGATGACTGACATTCTGGACAGTGTGTTTGTAGTTCTGTTATGTTCATCTTTTTCTTCCTCTAAATCGTCTTGGTTTCATTGCAGGAGTTTCTTCACCCATGAAAACTTTTTTTCCTATGAATTTTTGGATGTTGTTTGTCAACGGTGACGCAGATGCATATGGTGTATCAATAGGACCTATCATTTCAGATACTTTTGCAATTTTTGTACCAACATTATCAACTAGTAATTGACCATCACGCAGTGGCTTAGAAAGTCTAATTATGACTCTACCACTATTGGCCAAATGCAAAACTTCACCTACCTCCTGCAATTGATCTCACAATCAAGTACCATTATCAATAGAGTTCTGTCAAAATTACTTTAGCTCTAAGCTAGAAGAGATCTTTATTTGGACTGTTTTGACCTTTTGAGCACAAGCTTTTCGGAAATTAATGATATTATTTTAGATTTTGGTTCTCCTTTTGGAAATATTACGTATCCTGATCTAACAAAAGGTCTCCTTGGAAATCTTACTGAATCATTTGTTTCACTTGGTTGTAGTCCAGCTAATTTTGCTGCATCTACTAGTTCTTTTAATGAAGGATCAAAAACGCTTTTTCCCCTAGAAACTTTTCTGCCCATTTTTCTTGGCAGTGTCTTGTTAAAATAATCAAGCCAGATTACGATGTGCTCGTAATCTTTCATGTGATCACTTTATCAAAATTGCGTTGACGGCACCGTCTTGACCAGGTCTTGATACTACTCTGCATTGACCATCTTCAGTTTCTAAAACGGCTCCTTTGGATATTACTCCACGTCTTTCATAATCGTTATTGGTTGGATTTTTCAAAACTTTTAAAATCTTTGTTCTTTTCACTTTTGCTCCTGGTATCGCAAGATTAACAAAATCAGCGGTCTTTAATGCAGACTTTAGATTTTTACCACGAACTTTTCGGGCTATTGATACTTGTTCTCCTAACAAAGTTTCAACAGGATATCTGTCAAGTTCGTACTTTCTCCTTGTTCTGTTTGGATATCTTCTTCCTCCAGTTATCTTACTCGTCACCAAATTCTCGACAGATTTTTTCATATCATGTCGATAACTCAACTCTAATTTATACTATGTATTGCAGTTCAATCAAATCTTTGATAATCAAACTTGAACAGGCGAAGTTTGAACAGTTTCTTGTACTATCTGTGGTGTGCGAACTTTAGAAAATAATTTCTGTTTAAGCAAGTCTTTGTCTCCCTGAATTCCAAAATATTTTTGGAATTTATCAGTAGTTGTGTATATCTTCATCCTTCCAACATTTTGATGTTCGATATAATCAAGCTGTTGTAAAAACTTTAAATGAAGATAAACTCCGGAACCACGAACTTCAACTAGTCTCTTTGAAGAGATGGGCTGCATGTATGCAATGTAAGATAAAGTCTTTAATGTTGCAGTTGGAAGAATGGGTTTGGACGCATATTTTCTGATGACTGCATTGTATTCTGGTTTAAGTTGAAAGACATATGATCCGTCTGGGAGGCTAGATACCTCTATTGCTTTAAAGGCAGATTTTGTTTTTTTAACTATATTTATCATCAACGCTAATGTTTTTGTTCTTGATTCTGTTCCTGAAGCTTTGATTAATTCTTCAATAGTAAGTGGTCTTCCGGCCGAATATAGTGCTGCTTCAAGCCTAGCGGTGGCCTCATCATCACTATCTATTTTTCCCATCTGGATGAGTTTTAACCAAATTGTACTTAAAAGAATGCTTTATGAGCTTTTGATTATGTTGTAAATTTCTATTTTACTAGAGAGACAGTAATATCGTCATCTGTTTGTTCCAAGTCAATTTTTGAATCTCTTGCCAAAAACAAGATGGCAAAAAAACACCTTATAACATCTATTATCTCTAATCCTGAAACGATTTTGCGAAAAGAGCCAGTTCCTGATGCGCGAATCTTGTTTACTACAAGCTCTTCATATTGGCCAATTATCTTTTCAAGAGAGATAAAATAGTCATTAAAGTCCGGTACAACAATCGGATCAAATTGTATCTGTCGTCGGCTTGAGCGTGGATTTGCTATGCTCCCAATCAGATTCTCTAGTACCCCCAGAAGTTCGTCAAGAGTAACTGGATAGGTTGACTCGTGTCTATAAGGCATATTTATCAAATCGATGTTAAAATCTTCTCTTTGACTCAACGGCTTTTTCTCCATTGCCGCCTTTTGTAATGCAAATATGCTTTCTACCTTCATGCGATGGATCATTGCTGATGATAGAGCAGCTATCCCTGCCACTCGATAATCCTTTTTTCCAGTTTGGTTTAACAGTTTGACTAGCATCTCTAATATTCTTATAACATCTATTGTCCAGACATCTTTTTTAGAAACATCTATTGGATTAAAGAGGACATTTATTGGTGGTTGTGAGATGTCGTTACTAGTATTTTGACTCACTGCAAAAATATGCTCTTTTATTTATAATACCTAAACTATCTAATTTTTTCTTGAGTCTAGTCAATATTGAATGATATGACAATTGATCCTCTCATGATTACTTGTAACGAATGTGTGAATATGTCACAATATTCTACCTAAGGTGTGTGTAATGCATTAGTACATATGTGGCTGTTTAAATCATAACGTTAGAAGAAAAATGATGCAAGAAAATAAATTCCAAATACCATCATGCACCGTATGTAAAAGGGAAATTCAATTTGAGGCAGGAGATGTTATCTTTGGTGATAAATGGTACCACAGAGTCTGTACAATAAAAAAATAATTCTAATAATTAAATTATAAATAACAAAAATTGGGAATTAGCTAAGGCTGTAAAAATTTTTTCCAACATATATCAAAATGTTTGTATCTATTGGTTCTTGCGTATAATTTGTAATGAATTGAATTTATTATTTTGAAAAAGATCTCGCAAAAGGATAATTTGGAAAATAATGGCAAAAATTTTATTGATTTGAAATTATTTTGATGTATGTCTCTGATTTTAGGAAAATAAATCTAAATTATCTATAAAAAATTTTATTTTTCAAAAATTTTAATGATACCCTCATGAACAGTCTTCTTACCTGTAATCGTATTTCGTATTTTGTTTCGAATTTTATGATGGTCCCACGCGCAGGACTTGAACCTGCGACAACCCGGTTTCTGTATGCCTGAT
>CAZHDX010000091.1:0-6162 GCA_964531195.1 uncultured Nitrosopumilaceae archaeon | reverse complement strand
AATTTAATGAAATGAATGTCAGACTTACCGATAAAGACAAGAACCTAATGGAGATAGGAGCAATCTCTTCAGACAAACCATATCACAAAGAATTTTTTGTAATACTAAAGGAACCCGTCACACCAAAACAGAGAATAAAATTAAAATTAGAATATGATTGGGAAGAACCAGAACGAGTATTTCCTTACAAGTTTTTGTCAGGGGCTAAAAAATTCAATTATATCTGCATGGTTCCAAAAGAGATCAATCTAAAAACTAGGATCTTGAAGCTTGATATGGGCACAGGAAGTAGAGTACACGCAACTCCGCCAGTAACCATAAAACATCTAGAAAATAAAAATGTGATTAGCTGGGAAAAATCAAACATTCTTCCGCGTGATGCATATGAGTTTTATTGGTAATTGTTTTGGGTGTTTTGATTATGTCTGACCTGCACATTTTAAACTATGGACTGTTCGGACGTTTTTTAATCATTTTATCTTTGATGGTATAAAATTAGTAATTGGAGAGAATTAGTTGGTAATATTTACATAGACGATAAAAACAATGGTAATGGAAAGTGGGGATCTAAAAATTTGAGCTTAAATTATTGTGAGTGCTATTTCAAGGAACCTTTATGTGGTTTAGAAACGGTGATGATGCGATGGTAGGGTTGCTGAGACCTAGTTTTGTAATCTTTTTAGCTATAGTGTGTGGGGTATTGTATTTTACAACTCCTTCTGCAAATGCAATAGGTTGTGCTATACCAGGAGGGGGCACAAACGGAACAATAGCTGGATCGATCGATTGTTTCGTGCCGTCTGGTGCTTTGGGCAACATTGTTTCATTAAGAGATATTTCTGACACTAGCAACTCTACAGAAACTGTTACAGTAAATCTTGATAAAGCAAAGTATGCAGTACCTGATTCTGGTCAAGTAACCATATCTAATATTTTTGCTGATTTGGATTCCACAGTACCTGATACGGTAAAGGCAAAAATCACTAGCTCAAGTGATCCCGTGGGAATATCTGTTTTGGCAACAGAAAGTGGATCTTCTACATCCACATTTGTTGGTGCATTTTCAACTACCTCTGGGGCTAGCAACGGTACAAAGTTGCATGTATCACATGGTGATAGTGTTACGGTAAATTACTCTCCCGCACCAAATTTTGCTCAAAGGTTTCAGCTAACATTTGACAATGCAGGAGCTGATGGTAATGCAATAATTGGTGATTTGATGCTAACATCAGATGACGAGATTAACAATGGCTTTTCAACAGTAGTGGAATCATCTAATTTCACTCTTACAAATGGAACTACATTAAACTCTGGTAGTACCGAACACATAGTGATATCATATGCCAATGCCCAACTTGGATGTCTAGTTGACGTACTTTCTGGATGCAATACAGATAACTTGAGCCTATGGGTTTCGCCTCCATCTTCCTCTCCTTTCCATACATTTGTTGAAATTGCGGATGCTGCTACTGTTACAAATAACCCTGTCGCAAAAACCGTTTCATTTGACACTGATCTGACTTCGATTGATTCAAGCACAAGTGGATCATGGTTGTTTGTTCTTGCTTTCGATACTGGAGGAATTGGGGGAAGCGGAGGTGGTATTGTAAGTAGAGGTTTTGTTTTGAATTTCCTAGCGGGAATACCAGGAGTAACTGGTAATACAGTCTCTCCTCCCTCATTTGGTGGAAATACCAACCACTACGATGATGGCCTAACACTAACCTTTGGTGATAATGATAAGCAAACATTTGACGCTTCAAAATACAATCAAGAACTACCAAAGCAAGTAATGGTTGCAGGAATGCCTGTCAACATGACTTTCAAGACATACGAGTCTTATAACAAAAATGGTGTAATCCACATGGGTTTGTATATAATCCCAAGAGGACAGGACATGATTACATCAAACAGCCTCGCATCAATAATTTGGGAGAAAGGAAAAGACACTGAAGTAATTGATCCAAATCATATTATTTCTAACAGCTCTGCATCATCTACTACAAATGGTAAATTCCAGTACACCCAGTTTTCATTTACACCAAAAAAATCATATGATAAAATGTCATTTTTGGTAAAAGCGTGGAATGATCATCTTTATTCTACTGATATTAGATTCCATGATGCAATCACTACACCAGAACAGCTTGTCAATCTACCAGATGGAGTGATAAAATATGACAGCTTTGCTGCTCTATCTGCAGCAATTCAACAAGATGGCTTTTCAAAACCGCAGATATTATCACATATTCATGACACTTCGACAGTTTTTGGTAGTGCACCTGGAAATGTTTACTGGGTCTATGATACACGTGACCACACTGTGACCCTAGTACTAGAGGATGGCAATGGTAAAGTCATTGACATGAAATTAGAGGCGTTAGTAGCACAACAAGTTTCACCACAACAAAATTATGTTCTTGGAAATATGGTTTACTCACACCACAGTCTTTCACGTGACAACACAAACGAACTAGAGGATGCAAAATCCGCAGAAGCAATAAAGGCACTTGATTTGTTAACTGGTTTGTATGGCACGAATTATTTTGAGCAATATGGTTTAGTGAGCAAATAGATTCAAAATAGTTTTTAAGAGTTTTGTACCATCATTGAAGATTCAACGATTCCTCCAACAAGCAGCATTGCAATAACTATACCAATTTCAATTGCAGAAGGAATAATTTCTTTTTTCATTGGGTTTTTCTTGATTATTCTCCACACCAAATGAAAGCTGCGAGACATTCCAATAGAATATGCTACAAGCTCCATTAGACCAAAGGGTGATGCAAGTAGCGGAATTAGTGGATTTAATCCCGCAACAGATGGATTTGATGAAATTATCGCGTTAAATGCAGCTCCTGTCTGCCAGCCAGTGAATGAACCCCATCCAACACCAAAACCTGGTACAAACATCAAAAGTGCAATAGACAGGTTGTGCAAAAATATTCCAATGGCGTCAATTCCCTCAGTGGAGCTTTGAAAATCATTTAGGAATGATTGGGCATCTTCATCAGACATTTTGTACGTGGTTCCAATCAGATAAGCGAGCAAAAATACGCCTATAAAAACACCTATGGAAATACCTCGTGTTTTTTTGGACAATGAGTTATTTGACAATTTTTGGTATTTGAGCATTCTTTGCTCTAGAATCCCAACCAAGAAAATTTTGAGAGAGAAATTGTCAGAAAGAAAAGAAATACTTAAAAAAAGGAAAAGAGAATGAAAATTGGCTATGACATTAGCCATGGTGTAAACCGCCAAAACTGCATCGACTGGTGCTGATAATGTCTACTAAAAAATAAATTGGTAGACAAAAATGAAAGGAATCGAAATAATATTACTTGCAGCAGGAGGTGTAGTTGGAACGTTTTTACGATATAGAATCACTGAATCACAACTTCTCTTTGGCGCATTGCCATTAAGCGTATTAATTGTTAATGTGATAGGAAGTTTCATACTAGGAGTTTTTGCAGTAATTTCGCAGCAATGGAACCTTGATACAAAATATGCATTATTTGTGGCCATCGGATTTTGTGGCTCTCTTACTACAATGTCTTCATTTGCATTAGAAACAAGTAATTTACTCGACAATAGGCAATATGTTCTTGTGATAATTAATATTGTAACAAATGTTGGTTTGTCACTTGGGGCCTTGTTTGGCGGTAAGTTATTGATGAATCTCGTAATAGAAGGCGGTTTTAATCGATGAGAACTATGAAGATGTGGTGTCTTTTAATCAGGATTAAAAAAAATGATAGTACAGATGGTAAGAGAACACATGTTGCCATTTTAGATGTATTAAAAAAATCTGGCATTTCTGGGGCAACAGTATGGACTGGAGTAGCAGGATATGGAAAACGTGGAAGATCAAATTTTCAAATTGAAGGAATTTCAGTAAACATGCCTATGATGATTGAAGTTGTTGACGATTTGGCAAAACTAGAATCGATTCTTCCTAACTTGAAAAAAATTGTTGGAGACAATGGATTGATGACAATGCATGAAGTAGGTTTTGTCTAGTCGATTTCTTTCTTAAAATATAACAAGATTGTTAACAATTTCTACTTTATCTTTAAATATGTATTAACAAGTAAAAACCGATATGAAGGCTAATTTGACTGCATATCTTGCATTTTTATTACTTGGCATATTGGTTGTTCCAATTGGATCGTCATACGCTCAATTTTATTCAGGTGATGGAACTAACACGACTGCAACTACCAACATGACTGCAACCAACATGACGGAAACTACCAACATGACTGCTGCTAGCAACATGACTGCAACCAACATGACCGAAACCAATAACATGAATACAACGGTAGCCAATCAAACTGATGCCTTTGTTACACAAACTCTTACTTTTGTAGATAAAGCAATTAGTGATTTTGCACAACAAAAGATTGAAACAGTAGCAGCAATCGATGATTGCAGAGAAAAAGAAAAGACAGCTAGCCCAGAAAGTTTAAGTGTTACAATGCAAGAATGCAAGACAAATCTACAAAGCATAAAAGACAAGTATCAAGATGAACGAAATCAATTGAGTGACTTGATCCACGATTACAGAATTGGCGTCATAGTCATGATCAAAGAAGCTAAAGGAATGACTGTGGATCCACAATTCAAAGCAACCTCCCTAGAAAACATGAAAGAAATGTGGTCAGAAAAAATGGGATATAGCGGTAACATGACTATGGGAGGTACAACTGTTCACACTGGTACGACAACTGTAAACAATACAAACTGTGTCAATCCTCCGTATGGTCCAAAAATCTGCTAAAATTATTTTTTAATTTACTCAACACAAGATTTTTTACAAGTTAAGTTGGACTTTTTAAAACATGGTAAAATCAATCAACTATACTATACTTGGAGATGAATCCATTGCAAAAGATTTTGGCAAAAAGGGGACATCTACTGACATTACAATATATGACAGAAAAGAATCAGAGCTAGTAAAAACCTGGACTTGTCCAACAGGTTTTCCTGAAAAAATCCAGCCTCTTTTTCAAGCAATCAACATGGGTGAATACGTGATTTTTTATGTTACAAAGCTTGACAAGTTTATAGGAGAACAAATCGTAGCATTAGATGTCTTAAAAAAAACTCAGGGGTTGTTATGTCATTCATTTGAAGTGGACCGAAATACCCTTCTTTCCATGATAAAAGGAACTGTAGTGGAACAGTACAAACTAGTCGAATTTGAGAATCTCAAAAAAGAGATGGAAACACTTGAACCTTTGACAAATGAAGGCAAAACCAAGATTTCAATTGATCACTGTTTTGATGTCAAAGGTGTTGGAACTGTGATTCTTGGCAAGGTAGTTTCAGGCACAGTGAAGACATATGATAATCTAAAGTTAATGCCAAAAGGCTCTGATGTCTTAATAAAATCCATTCAAATGCATGATGATCCAGCAGATGAAGGATCATCTTTTGCAAGAGTTGGTTTATCAGTAAAAGGGATTGCGCCTGATGATGTGCAAAGAGGTGATTTGCTGTGTGTAACAGATTCGGTCAAAATATCAAATGAAATTACACTTGATTACAAGCCAAATAAATTCTTCAAAGCTGAACTGGCAGAAAATCAAATGTTTCTTGTAAATGTGGGTCTTCAAATAAAACCTGCAAAGATAATTTCTTTAAAACCGTTGAAGCTTTCTCTTGGTAAAGCTATAGCATTTGATAAGGAAGATATTTGTGTGATCCTAAAACCAGAATCTCAAACTATTCGAATTGTTGGTAGCGGTTTTATTATCCAATAATTCGGTTATCCTTTTATCTTGCAAGCTAAATTATTGACTTAAAGATCTTTTGTTTTTGTTCTTTAAAAATTATTAGATTGGATAATGCAAGTTTAATCATGACTAAAAAGATTACATAAAATCAAAATAGTATTCACTAAATTGTTTTACAATTTGATGAAGATCTCCCCCAATGACAATGTTGTTTGGTGTGGCAATTTTGTTCATTTTTGTGCATAGGTTTACTGTTTGACTAAATACATCGGGAATAGAGGAGCTTAATGATTCTGCCATCATCAAATAACCATAGTCTGCACTAATTCGATAATCTGTTATTGGAAGACCCTCTTCTTGCATTTTTTGGTTTAATGTATCATGATAACGGATCATTTCAAGACTGCATTCAATTACTTTTTTT
>CAZHDX010000090.1:5814-6230 GCA_964531195.1 uncultured Nitrosopumilaceae archaeon | reverse complement strand
TGGCGGAAGCGCACTGATGACTGGAGGAGACCCCCGCGCAACAGGCATCTATTATGACGTCGCGTACAACCACAAAACGTATGAGGCAGGCACAACATCATGCCATGGTCAACCAACAGGTGGTGATGTCGTCTATGATTCTCCTGACGACTTGAACGCAACCAGACTAGACGCTGGCCAAAACATCCCAGGAATCGATTCGAATCCCGCTCTTATACTTAAAATGACGGGCAACCCGCAGACGCTCCTTGATCCATCGACATTCCCTGTGGATCCAGCTACTTGCAATCCTATCTGGCAGCATTCTTATCTGAAGGTTAACCCAAATTTCCAGGTAGCAAAAACTTCCAAGCTGAAAACAACCTGGTACAAAAACACCACCCATTTAACACTCTTCAAAAACCCGCTCTCCCCCA
>CAZHDX010000090.1:0-5804 GCA_964531195.1 uncultured Nitrosopumilaceae archaeon | reverse complement strand
AAATTCTTATCTGAAGGTTAACACAATATTCGAGGTAGCAAAAGCTGCCAAGCTGAGAACAGCCTGGTCAGACAAGCATCCTATTTACGAGTCGTTCAATGGCCCGTCCGGCCATGGAATCGACGATTTATTCACGCCAGAGATAGACTCTCTAGCAATAGAGCCAAATGGCAAACCATATCCGGTTAACGATGCCTGGACTAAAGACAACGCAGCAACCAAGCAATACGATGGTTACAAGGTACAAGCTATAATCAACGAGATTGACGGCTATGATCACAGCGGTACGAACAAGGTTGGTGTCCCGGCAATCTTTGGAATGAACTTCCAGACCGTCTCGACAGCCCAGAAGCTGTTAAAGTCCCCCGCTACTCTGATTGGTCCCGATTCGCTGGGTAATTATGCTGAAGGGCCAAAGATCCTTGGAGGTTATCTCCCAGGCACCACCACCCCAGGCCCATTACTATCGATGGCTCTTGATTATGTAAACGCGAAGCTAGAGAGGATTGTCAATGAGATCAACGACAGGGGCCTTACCGACTCGACTGCCATTATAGTTACCGCCAAGCATGGCCAGTCGCCACTTGATCCAAATCTGTTGCAGAGAATTGACGATGGTCCAATAATTGACGCGATAAACAATGCATGGAATCTGAATATCGGATGTACTTCTAGCTGCACGCCACTGATAGTTGCCGGAACCGACGATGACTTATGGCAGAGTTACTTGTCAGTCAAGACACAAGCAGCAGCTAACTTTGTCAAGAACTATCTGTGGAACCACAGTGCACCAGGCAAACTTTATGACGGTACGATAGTGTCAGTACCCCACTCGGGTCTGGCTAAGATATACGCCGGTACGGAAGCTGCAGACTTCCTCGGTGTGCCAACCTCCGATCCACGTCACCCAGATGTATTTGGACAAGTCCAAATAGGCGTTGTCTATACTGGTGGAAGCAAGATTGCAGAGCATGGTGGCAACAATCCAGGAGACCGTGATGTTCCGATTCTTGTCTATGCACCAGGAAATGTGAAGCCCGATTCGAACGACAAGTGGGTCGAGACGACTCAAGTCGCTCCGACAATCCTAAAGCTGCTCGGACTGAAGCCACATGATCTGCAAGCAGTGGGAATCGATCATACCAAAGTGCTGCCCTCACTGTAAGGCCGCTGACTTCTTTCTTTAGTTTTGAAATTTAATATCTGTTTAACAAATCCTCAATAAGGTAATAAAATAAAAAAATTGGGGAGTTTTGCAGCTAACTCCAATTAGCTTCTGCCGTCATTTGACGTGATTTTTTTGTCCTGTCCAAATCCTGTGTGGAGAGAAACACCTGTGGACCCATTCCTTCTAGACCATATAGTAAAGGATAATAGGTATTTTGTATCCTAGATAAATTATGAATGTGGTTGGGAATAGTAATAAAATATTATCAGCTGTAATCATAATTTTGCTATTAACAACAAGTTTGCAGACGCTTCAAATTCCATCTGCACATGCTTCTTCTAATCTAAAGCATTTAATGCATTACAAAAAAATATCAAATCCAGAACCAGGTTCTGGTGATATGTTTGGTTATTCTCTTGCTACATTGGGTAAAGACATAATCGTTGGTGCAGTAGATGACAATTTTGGTTCAGCAGCAAATGCAGGTTCTGTTTATCTTTTTGATGGAAACTCGCATAAACTAGAACTTACACTAAGAGATCCTACGCCAGATGCAAGAACCGATCCTAATACAGGATTTGATCAGTTTGGATTTTCACTCGCATCTTTTGGGAACAAAATAGTTGTCGGCGAAAGGGGTGATGATGTTGGTGCAGATCAATCTGGGTCTGTTCACATTTTTAGTGATGCCAACGGTCATCTAGAAAGAACAATATCTGATCCATCACCTACTCAAAATAATAATTTTGGATACTCTGTAGCCACACTCGATCAGAAGATTCTCATAGGAAAAAGTCATGATGATACAGGTGGATTTGATGCAGGATCAGTCTTTCTTTATGATGGTACTACCGGAACTCAGTTAATGCATATAGCTAATCCAAATCCAACTCCTAGCGGTATATTTGGAGATAACTTTGGACTTTCAGTAGCTTTTCTAGGCAAAAATATTCTTGTTGGAGCTCCATTTGATCAACTTGGAGGTGGCGGTAATTACGGAGCAGTCTACTTGTTTAATGGAACTAACGGCAATTTGCTTTTAACTATTCCAAATCCAGAACCTACTAACATGGATGAGTTTGGAACCTCACTTACTTCGATAGGAAAAAATATTGTGGTAAGTGCTCCCTTTGATGATTTTGGTGCCACTGATTCCGGCTCGATATATGTATTTGACAGCACTAACGGCAATCTGCTAAAGACAATTCGTAACCCAAATCCTCACAGTGGGGACCAATTTGGCACATCTCTAGACAACTATAACGGGAATATTCTAGTTGGTGCTCCAAATGTGGGTAGCAGTACTATTGCTGGAGAAGCTTATCTTTTAGATGGAAACGGGAATGTTTTGCTAAATATTACAAATCCACAACCACATTCGGGCGATGAATTTGGTAATTCTGTTGCAAAGGTTGGAGAAAAAATAGTTGTAGGTGCACCAACTGATGATACGGGCGCCGCAGATGCAGGATCAATTTACGTATTCGGATAGATAGTTCTTTTCAATTAACAATTGTTCATAATTTTATAAATTTTCTAGTTCTTGCAGTAACTATAATTACGCTAACGACAGTAATTGCAAGAATCAGTGATGCGATTGGACCAAATTCTGGAACTGCTGAAGAATCTACATTTAGATCAAAAGAAGCATCATCTGATACCGGCTTGGAATTCATATGAATAAAGAATTACTCCTATAGCTATTGCTGATACGAAGATAATTTTCTGTCGTGATTTCGTACAATTTTTTTCTTTTTATAATTAATAACCCATGCGTATAATTTACTAGGAATTCTTTTAATTGATCTGAAAACTCAATTTTTATTTTTTTTATTTAGGAAGAAGATAACTATTAGCAATTTATACTAGTTTTGATTGCATTTGCAGCTGATACCAACTGGGCTTTTTGTGCCGATGTTAAACTATGATTTGCATTTACTTGGTTGATGAACGCACTCAATTTGCCGCATGCGCCATTATCATTATGCGGATTAGAATCATTGAGAAGTTTTACTGCATTTCCGAGAACACTGGTATTTGCACCAAAGGTTTTGCCTAATGCAATCAAATCATTGATTGCCTGTGAAGGAGTTTTAGTCGATGTGAAAGCAAGGTCAAGTACAAATCCGACATTGGTGGGAATAGGTGTGGTTGTTCCGTCCGGAGTGATTATGTCCAGTTTATTTATCATAGGATTAAAAACAATATAGTTTCCGCTCGAGTCAATAGATAGAAAAGGAGAAGTTAGAGCAAGTCCAATCTCACTTATTATTTCACCTTGAGGAGTTATTCTGAGAATTGATGCAGTTGGTATATCATCAGTAACACGTCGAATTACATTATAGTTTCCACTAGAGTCAATTGCAATTTTTTGAAGGACATGCGAGTTATCTTCAAGCCCACTAATAATTACAGTTTTGGTTCCATCTGGAGTGACTTTCACCACCTTGTCGTCTGTATCCACAATATAATTCCCACTAGAGTCGATGGCGACACCACTAAAGCATTCAGGAAAATTAGTAATTGTTGTTACTATTCCTCCTGGAGTGATCTTGAGCAGATTACAGATAGCTTGATTATCCTGATTAACACGATCCGCTACAATATAATTTCCGGCAGGGTCGATGGCAAAATCTTCTGGAAATCCAGAAAAAGTAGCAACGGTCGTCATTGTCCCACCAGGAGTAATTTTGAATAAATGTGCAGCAAGTGGATCCTGGTCAAGGACAACATTAGCTACTATGTAATTACCGTTAGAATCGATTTGAACAGACCGTGAAAAATCAGGAATGGTAGCTATTTTTGTTACTGTTCCATCCGGAGTGAGCTTGATTAGAGATTCCCCATTATCCGCAGCGAATAATGAAGATATCATAATGTAATTTTGAGACGGAACACTGCTAGCGTTGGGAATTGATGCTGTGAATAGTGTGAGAATTAATCCAGCAAAGATCGGAAGAAATAATTTTTTCATATCCCACCAAGTCTAATTTATTTTTGAAATTATTAAGGATTACGAGCATGATCTCATTATGATTTGTCGGAATAAGCAATTACATTGCTAGCTAGTAGCTGACAAAACTAAATTTTTGTACATGATATCATTATTTGTTAGCCGTGAATTTTGAGTCAGTCATACAATAATTTAGTCGTGAAAGCTGACTTGGCAGGGTTTGGCAGCTTTTCTGAACGTGCCTGAGAGCCTTTGCTGAGCTACCAGCCGAAAATAATTTTTAGTGAAAGAATTATGCAGGTTAGCTGTGCCACAAACAATTCTAAAAAACTTTGAAAAGATTAAAAAAAATGTAAATTTTCTATCAAATGGAACTCAATCTGGACCAAAAAAGACCTCAATATCCTGTGGACCCATTTTCTCTGGCATATTGTAAACCAGAGTTTCGATAAAGTCAGAGGCCTTCGACACCTGTGAAGTCAGTCTGCGTAACCTATTTTGTTTAATGAAAATTCTTCTGTTTTTAGCTAACTACATTTTATATTAAATAATGCATATCAAATGGTGAAATGGTCAGAGAAATTCAACTAAGAATGTTAGATGATTATCCCGGAGATCGTGGCAAGGATATCATTCGTTTAGATTATGATTCGATGAATTTACTTGGCGTAGACACAGGTGAAATTATTGAGATCAAAGGAGAAAGAATAGGCATTGCCAAGTGCATGCCACTATTTCCTTCTGATCAAGGAAAGGGAATTGCCAGACTTGATTTAATCGAAATGATGCTATACGGTATCTCTTTGGGAAGTTCAGTGTCATTAATTAATAGGGTGACAAAAATTCATCATCCTGAGATCTGGGATCGTCTTGCTAGCTATGTAACTGAATATCCTGACAGGATTGAAAAGCTAAAAAAGCTTGACCTTTCATGGGACCAGCCCCAAATATTCTCATTTCTTTAAATCTATGGTCCAACGACTTCCTTGGACGTTTGCGAGCTGCTTGATTTGGAAAAAACTGATGGCTATGCTGCTATTTCAGAACTAAAACATATGGGTCTAGTTTCAACGACATCTGATTTACCTCCTAAAATTCAGTTGGACTGGCGAGAATACTATATTCATTATATCAGAATCTCACAAACCTGAACCTATGTCCAGATTGTAATTACTTGCATTCTAAGCTAATTTTTTCTTATATTTTGGTATCACTAAATTATCACCGATGCAAGCTTCAAAAATAACACCAGTAGAAGTATTAAAGATTGAGAGTATTATGACTAAATCTATGAAGAAATCTGTGTCAATATCTATGAATTATCTTTAAGATAAGATTAGTTTAGCTAAGTTTGCAACAACTTTCAAATTTAGTAATACCAGGTTATTAAGAACGGTTATAAAATATCTGCTATTAGAAGCCAAACAATAGTAAGAGTAACCGCTTATTCAGCTATCCTAGCAATAGGGATGTTCATGTTATACCAAATAATTTATCTGGTCTATTGGCATTTTACTCCTTACGAGTTTTACACTGTTACAAAAGTTTCGGGTAAATATCATGACCCTGTCTATTTATCATTTCATTGGAAAACACTTCATGAGATTATGACAGGACGACCTGTGGAGGTATGGGTGGAATCTCAATTGCCGTACAATTCTACAGAACCACTTAAAAAGATTG
>CAZHDX010000089.1:0-6254 GCA_964531195.1 uncultured Nitrosopumilaceae archaeon | reverse complement strand
ATATGGTAATAGTTCGATCATCTCATAGGTTCTCCAATAGCAGTGAAAACGATAAGATACCAAATTTTTGGTTTAGTTAATTCGTAATATACCTTAATTCTTGAGCTTGCCTTTGTGGTTAACACACTCTGTTCCTCTTTTTTTGGACATTTATAGGTTGAATGGCTCCTACTTTACTGGTTTATATGGCATAGGCTTTGTCGTCCTCTTCATCTCGATAAAACTTTCAGAACGCTGTACTCCCTGAATTCTTCCTAATTTTTCTGAAATTAATCTGTGCATTTCATCCAAGTTCTTTGCATACATGGTTACCAAAATATCAAATCTTCCTGTAACCTCAGAAATCTCTCTTACTTCGGGGATCTTGAATAATTCCTCGATTACGTGGTCTCGCAATTTAGAGTCCATGTTTAATCCAGTCAAAGCCTTTACGGTATAGCCAAGCTCTCTGTCATTTACAACGATAGTGAATCTCTCAATAAGTTTTCTTTTTATTAATCTCTTGATCCTGCTATAGACTACTGACGAGTTGACGTTAATTTTTTTTGAAATACGTGGTACTGAAATATTTGCATCAGCAGCAAGCTCAGATAAAATGGTCATATCTAAATCATCTACTTTTGCCGTTTAAAACACCAATTATTGTAAATAATTGGATCTTAATAAAGGTATTATTATAATTTTTTTAAAAATTCTTCATCATTTTATAAGATGCCTTTTTTGTAGAGCATTTCAGCTAAAAGAACTGCTCCTTTTGCAGAACCCATTTTCTCATTATGTGAAAACAACACGTACTTTATTCCATTATCAAAAACAGTGTCCTCACGCAGTCTTCCTACTACAGTGGACATGCCGCCATCAACTTCTCGATCTAATCTAGGTTGGGGTCTGGTAGGATCATCATTAACAACAATGTAATTTTTTGGTGCCGATGGGAGACCCATGATGCTGACTTTGTTTGAAAATTCTTGCATGGCTTGCTTTACTGTCTCAGGATCTGCATGTTTTGCAGTTTCTACGAATACTGTTTCAGTATGACCATCAATTACTGGAACTCTGGTACATGTACAACTCACCTTGAATTTTGCAGGATCAATTTTTCCGTCAGATAATTTTCCTAGGATTTTTCCTGTTTCTATTCTTACTTTGTCTTCTTCTTTTGGGATATAGGGAATAATGTTATCAGTAATATCTAGAGCAGAAACACCAGGAGATCTACCTGCACCAGACATTGATTGCATGGATGTCATAATTATTTTTTGAGCGCCAAAACTATCAAGTAAGGGCTTCATTGTTATAGCAAGTCCAGTAGTAGTACAATTTGGAAGTGGAGCAATAAAGCCCTTCCAACCTCGATTCTTTTTTTGAATATCTAGTAGAGCTACATGCTCATCATTTATTCCTGGAATAAGAATAGGTACATCTTGTTCGTATCTGTAGGCAGATGACGTGCTTATTACTGGAACAATCTTTGCAAATTTTGTTTCAATATCTCGTGCAGCTTCACTTTCTATGGAGGTAAATATGAGGTCTAAATTTTCTGCCTTTATATCATCTACTGATTCAACAACCATATCTTTGACATATGGCGGAATTTCTTCTCTGATATGCCATTTTAGGATGCCACTATTTGTATCTCTTATAGCATCTACGAATTTCTTGTTTGCAGAGCGTTCTGACGCAGCAATTTGTTTTACTTCAAACCATGGATGTTTGTTTAATGCTACTACGAATTCTTGTCCTACTGCACCAGTAACACCTATTATAGCTACACGTTTCATGCAAAATCTTTTTGTTATACAATTAATATTCCTTTAGCAAATCGACCAAAACACACTAAATCCCTTTTATGATATTTCCTAGTGTGAAATTTTCATTAGAAAAAAACATTTCTTCTCATCATAAAGTGCCTCATGGAGGATTATATTCTGACAAGCTTGGAGACGATCCTAGATTTATTGATTTTAGTTCGAATGTAAATCCTATAGGTTTTCCATCCTCGATAACAAAAATTATCAATAATAGAAAACTATTTTCCGTTTATCCAGATCCAGATTCATCAGAATTACGAAAGACCATACAAAAATCCATTGGCATCAACGAAGATCAGATAGTTGTAGGAAATGGTGCTACAGAAATAATTTATAATTTTTGTAGAGCCTTTTTGAACAAAAATAGTAATGTGCTTATACCAATTCCAACATTTGGAGAATATGAAGCAGCATCTCGATTAAGTGATGCTAAAATAACTTTTCTTAAAACAATGAATTTGAATGAAAATATTCCAGAAATACAAGATCAAATGGCAAAAACAAAGTGCATATTTGTATGTAATCCAAATAATCCAACTGGAGTATTGATACAAAAAAATAAAATGTTAAAAATTGTAGAATCTGCCTATGACAAATCAGTATTTGTCTTCTTAGATGAATGTTTTATTGAACTTGTCCCATACTCTGATGAATCACTCATTACCAAACTCAAAGAATTTGACAATCTCTTTATCTTACGATCTCTGACAAAATCTTTTGGTCTTGCAGGGTTGAGGGTTGGCTATGGACTGGGACACAAAAAGATTATTGATGTTCTTCAAAAAATAAAGATTCCTTGGAATGTAAATGCCATTGCTCAGAAAGCAGCAAGTAAGGCCATTACAAATTTATCTCATTTGAGAAAAACAAGACAATTGATTAAACAGGAATTAGAATTTTTGACTCGTTCTATCTCACAAATTGATGGTTTTACTTGTTATGATTCATCTACTAATTTCATTCTTATCAAATCAAAGATAGATTCAACAAAGATTCAAGAAAAACTATTAAAAAAGAAAATTCTGATTAGAGATTGCAGTAATTTTCGTGGTCTTGACAATAAATTTATCCGAATTGCCGTTCGTACTCATAAAGAAAATGTAATACTAGTCAGGGCTCTAGCAAATTTGACATGACAAAGACAATAATGATACAGGGAACCTCTTCGGGTTCCGGTAAAACCACATTGGTAACTGCACTATGCAGAATATTTGTAAATTCTGGATTTAGAGTAGCTCCATTCAAATCACAAAACATGTCTTCATTTTCATACAGAGGAAATGGATTTGAAATTTCTAGGGCGCAGGCAATACAAGCAATTGCTGCAAGAATAGAAATAAGTTCCAATCTTAACCCAATTCTTCTCAAACCTCTTGGTGATTACTATAGCGAAGTTTTTGTAAATGGCAAATTTTTTAAAAAAATGCATGCGATGGATTATTATAAAAAATTTGTTCTCACAAAAGGATTAGAAATTGTAACAAGATCGCTTGATTGGTTACAAAAAAAATACGATCTGATAATAATTGAGGGTGCTGGCTCCCCCGCAGAATTTAACTTGATGAAATATGATATTGCAAACATGAGAATGGCTGAATATTGTAATTCTCCAGTAATTCTTATTTCTGATATCGATAGAGGAGGTAGTTTTGCAAGTATAGTGGGTACATTAAATTTGTTAGAAAAGAAACATCAAAAATTTATCAAAGGTTTTGTTATAAACAAATTTAGTGGCGATATGGAAATACTTCGTCCAAGCTATCAGAAATTGGAAAAAAAGACAGGCAAACCAGTTTTAGGCACAATTCCATTGGTAAAATTTGATATTCCAGCCGAGGATTCGCTTCACACAAGGTCAAAAAAGGTATCTTGGAACAAAAAATTCATGCAACATTTGGATACAGAAATAGAAAACTTGAGCCAAATTGTAATGTCCAGTCTGAACATGAAAGCGCTGCGTGATTTGATTAAATGATGCTAGTACTTGTTTTAGGTGCAATAATTGCCTTGTTCGTAGATTTTGCGTTAGGAGATCCAAAAAATAAATTTCATCCGACTGCTTGGATAGGAAATCTGATTGGCAAACTTGTTCCATTCTTTCAAAATAGTAATCAAACTGTAGAGAAAATAAATGGATTAATTCTTACCCTTTCAATTTCTGCATTAATTGTTTCCATCTTTTATTCTGTAAATGTAATACTTCATTATCTTGAATTAGCTGATTTTAATTTACTAGCTAGAATTGCTACTTTGATTTTTTCTGTAATGGTTGTTGGATTTTTGCTTAAGACTACTATGGCCATTACTGGATTAGAAAAACATTCAAAATTAATCATGGAAGCACTCTCAAAAGGTAATTTGGATGATGCAAGGGCAAAACTTTCGATGATAGTAAAACGTGACACAAAGAATCTGGATAGACAGCACATTATTTCTGGAACACTAGAAAGTATTAGTGAAAATACCGTAGATGGAATTACTGGACCTCTATTTTACTTTGCAATTTTTGGTTTGCCAGGAGCATTTATCTATAGAACAATAAACACAATTGACTCTATGATAGGATACAAAACTGATTTGTTTAAAAATTTAGGATGGTTTGGAGCAAACTGTGACAAGGTACTTAATTTTCTTCCATCTCGAATAACAAGTCTTGTCATGATACTTGCAATCATGATTTTAAAAGAAAACTGGAAGCATTCTATAGAAATAATGAGACGAGACTGCAAAAAAACTGAAAGCCCAAATGCCGGTTATCCAATGGCAACCTTGGCTGGAGCACTCTCAGTCAAGTTTGAAAAAATAGATCATTATGTACTAGGGGATGGAAATTTAGAGCTAAATGAATCTCATTTCAAATCTGCTATATCAATAATGAAATTAACTGCAATTCTTTTTTGTATAATTTTTACAATACCAATGATTATAGTTTTATCATATTTAGGATGGTGGCTCTATGTTTAAGCAAATAAGTTCAGTAATTTCGTTTTTAACAATCATTCCTTCTAAAAATGTAGAGATTGATACTGTAGCAAAAAATATGTATCTTTTTCCAATTGGTGGCGCGTTAATTGGATTAATTATTGGAGCAGGCGGATATGGTCTTTCGTTATTTGTACAACCCTTGATAACAGGACTGTTACTAACGGGTTCAATTGTAATCATAACAGGTATTCATCATACAGATGGACTTTGTGACTTTGCAGATGGAATGATGGCAAAAGGAACTAAAGAAAAAAAACTAAAAGCAATGAGGGATCCAGCTGTTGGGTCAGCAGGAGTAATAACCATCGTTCTTTACGCCGGAGGAATGATAATGGCTTTATCAATGATGAAAGGCTTTGCATTATTCCAAGCGATTTTTCTTAGCGAACTACTTGCCAAATTTGTAATTGTACTACAAGCAAATAGAGGATCCTCTGCATGGCAGGGACTAAGCTCACCATTTACAGAATCGATGAAAAACAAGAAAAAGCTAGCTATCGCTGCAGCGTTAACCATTATACCGATTATCTTGATTGGGGGAATGACAGGAGTAATTATTATAATCGCTGGAGTAGGGATGTCCTTTTTGCTTCTCATTTTGGCAAATCGCAGTTTTGGAGGCATTTCTGGCGATGTTTTTGGAGCAACTAATGAACTAGTTAGACTGGTATCACTTCTAATTTTTGCATCATTATGATAGGACTAGTAATGTGTGGTGGCAAGGGTACAAGGATGAACTTGTCACAAGAAAAACTACTTCTCCAGTACAAAAAGCCCATAATTGAACACGTGATAAATGCCCTTCAACAATCTAATTGTTTTTCAAAAATATTTGGCGCTACTAGTAAAAATTCTCCTAAAACCCAGGATTTTCTTACAAACTTGGGAATTTCTATCATTGAAACAAAAGGAAGTGGATATGTTAATGATCTAAATCAGGCTCTACATAATTTCAAGGAACCTGTATTTGTAATTTCAGGAGACATGCCGCTTTTAGACTCTAAAATTATTAAAAAAATTATCAAGCTTGTAGATGCCAAAAAAAAATGGATTACAATTATTTTAAGCATAAAGTTTCTTGAATCACTTGGCATAAAACCGGAATATCTGTTAACTTATAACAAAAAAGAATATGCATATTCTGGCATTTCAGTAGTAGATCCAGTAAACTTGCCGAAAACGGATCCTGTCAAAGAAACATATGTGATACTTGATGACAAACGAATTGCGATAAATCTAAACACAAAGCAAGATCTTGATCTACTCAGCGCTGCCTAAAATTTTTCCATTTATCTTTGCAAGAGATCCTGTTGATTCAGCCAAAAGATTTCCACAAGATTTGCAAGTAACATTAGTTGCAACATGGGAATAAACGACACTTTCTTCGTTACACTCGTTACATTTTATTTTCTGAAACTTGCTCTTTGGTTTTGGAATTAAGATTTGCCCTTTTTTCAT
>CAZHDX010000088.1:0-6288 GCA_964531195.1 uncultured Nitrosopumilaceae archaeon | reverse complement strand
TAAGGTTCTGAGCCTTACGCCGTTGACCAGGCTAGGCGACCTCCGCAACAAAAAAATTAAGATTCCTGAATAAGTGTCTTTATTGCAAAATAAATCTTAGAAATGACAAAAAGTAGTCTTGTTGTTCTTCTATGGTTTTTCGTTTGTCACATACTGAACCTTGTGTAGCTCTCCTTGCGAAAGCGAAATGTAATACAGACTGCCATCTGGACCTATCTTGATGTCCACTGGACTAGGAGCATCGATGAATGACATCGCTTGGTTGGTTGGAGTTAGCCTTTTGATGAATCCCGTGACATAATCTCCAAAAAAGTAATTATCGACATATGATGAAGGAAACTGCGAGCCTTCATAGAATGCACCACCTGTGATTGCAGCTCCCCCGCCATAATGATTATAATCATAAATTGGATTTACAAGGCCAGACGTAGAGCAAACGCCCTCACATGTTGGCCAACCATAATTAGCTCCACTTTTTCCTTGATCAATTTCTTCCCATGTATTTTCACCTACATCATTGATGTACATCTTGTCTGTCACTGGCTGAAATGCAAAAGTAAATGGATTCCGTAGGCCTAATGCCCAGATCTCTTTTTTTGCACCTGATGTATTGAAAAACGGATTATCAGAGGGTATAGTGCCGTCTGAATTGATTCGAAGCATCTTACCAAGGCGGGTTGAAAGAGATTGAGAATAGGAGCCTATACCATTGTTTCCGACTGCAACATAGAGCTTGCCATCCTTGCCAAAGTGTATTGCACCTCCATTGTGGTTGACAGCATTCAAAGTCTCAAGTGATAGTATTATTTTTTCACTGTTTGAAAGCGCAATATCAGGATTGTAGGAACTTGCGGTAAAACGACTTACGACATTGTGGATTGTTGGCGAAGTTGCAGTAAGATAAATGTAAACATACCCATTTGCACTAAAGTCTGGATCAAAGGCTATTCCAAGAAGACCTCTTTCTCCAGTGCTGTCTACAGGTATCGACAGAAAAGGTGTTGCCAATAATACACCATTTTTAATTACTCGCAAACTTCCTCCCTGTTCTGAAACAAATATTCTTCCATCAGGAGAAAATTCCATTGCCGTTGGCTGGTTCAATCCAGTCACAATAGCTGTATCTTTAAAGAAACCAGTTGTAACAGATGCATTTGATCCAGAGCTAGTTCCTGAACCTGTTGTAGCGGATTTATTTGATGCAGGAATATTTTCCATACTTGTTGCAGCAGTTGCAGTATTTGATGCAGAGCTATTTCCCACACCATTAATTGCAAAAATGCGATAAACATAATTTGTACCAGATCTAATTCCAGTATTATCATAAACAGTAATCGTTCTAGTAGTGTTTTCAGTTACGGTTATCCAAGCTGAACCATCATCTTTTGATCTCTCAATCTTGTAACCGTTAATTGGTAAACCTCCATTATCAATTGGTGTAGTCCAAGTTAGGTCAATCTCTGATGATGAGATAGTGGTAGCTTTCAATCCTGTTGGGGGTGATGGCACAGTAACTAATGTCGTTCCAGATACAGTATTTGATGCAGAGCTGCTTCCGATACTATTAATTGCAAAAATGCGATATATGTAATTTGTACCTTTTTCAATTCCTGTATTGTCATAAACAGTAGATACTGTAGCAGTGTTTTCATTTACGGTTATCCAGGTTGAACCGCCATCTTTTGATCTCTCAATCTTGTATCCAGTAATTGATGAACACCCATTGTTTGTTGGAGCAGTCCAAGTCAGGTCAATGGCAGAAGAAGAAAGGGTAGTAGCCTGCAATCCCGTTGGTGGTTCCGATACGGTATGTGTAGTTCTATCACAGATGGTAACATAATTATATATCACAAAAATTGATGCAGCAACTAATATTGCAAATATTGCTGAACCAATAATTTTAACATTTAGCCCCATCTGGTTAAAAAGAAAAAAAGGAGATAAAACATTTTCTACTATATGATTATTTTACAGATAATGCAATGATTGTTTTTACAAGAGCCATTTTTGTCTTTCATTGTACAAAATGTGTGATCAAAAATCGTTTAACAAGGATCGACTTTGTTATATTATCTAGCAAAAATAAAAATCTGATTTTTGAATAGGTTTAAGAAAAAATCTTTATCACATTTGATATCTACTGACCATAATTTGCAGTATAGGTAGTATTTACTGAAGGAGTAGCAATATTGTGAGTGGAAGATCCTCCATCAGACCAAGTTTGAAAGTGGTAAGATATGCTGTTCATCACCTGTGGTGTTGGCGCACCTATCGTTCTAGTCATTCCTACTACTCCAGTTATTGATACTGGGGTAGTCATTGGAACACCATCCAAAGTAATCTGCAGTCCAGATAGATTGGTCAAAAATTTCATTGTGGATTTGTTTGGTAATATATTGACTGACGTCTGATATGTCAATCCAGATGAATCTGCTAGCTTGAGGTTTATGGCATACCATACATTATCGCTCGTCTCTCCAACTTTAGGTATAGTAAAAGAACCGCTCTTTATCCCGTTAAATTCCATAAAGGGATGGGTGTGCGTATTGTGGTGAAAAACAATATCCCAGTAATATGCACTGGCTGGTAGAGTTCCATCTTCGGTATCAGTACCTGATCCGCTAAAGCTAATGGTATCTCCTGCATTATACTTTGTATTTGCTGCCGGTGTGATGATAGTTCCAGATGGTGGATTACCAACGTTGATGGTGATTGTGGCAGTTCCTACACCCCCTATACCATCACTTACACTAAGTTTAGCTGTGTATGATCCATCTGCAGTATATTTGTGAGTTACCTTTTGTCCTGTCGAGGTAGCTGTCCCATCGCCATAATCCCATGTAAATGTCATAGAGTTGTGATCAGCATCACTGCTACCTGAAGCATCAAAGCTTACAACAAGAGGAGCAAGACCTGATGTGGGATTGGCAGAAATTACAGCAACAGGATCATGATTCCCGTTTGTAACATACTGAACTTTGTGCAGTTCTCCATTTAAAATAGAAATGTAATACAGACTGCCATCTGGACCTATCTTGATGTCCACTGGACTAGGAGCATCGATGAATGACATCGCTTGGTTGGTTGGAGTTAGCCTTTTGATGAATCCCGTGACATAATCTCCAAAAAAGTAATTATCGACATATGATGAAGGAAACTGCGAGCCTTCATAGAATGCACCACCTGTGATTGCAGCTCCCCCGCCATAATGATTATAATCATAAATTGGATTTACAAGGCCAGACGTAGAGCAAACGCCCTCACATGTTGGCCAACCATAATTAGCTCCACTTTTTCCTTGATCAATTTCTTCCCATGTATTTTCACCTACATCATTGATGTACATCTTGTCTGTCACTGGCTGAAATGCAAAAGTAAATGGATTCCGTAGGCCTAATGCCCAGATCTCTTTTTTTGCACCTGATGTATTGAAAAACGGATTATCAGAGGGTATAGTGCCGTCTGAATTGATTCGAAGCATCTTACCAAGGCGGGTTGAAAGAGATTGAGAATAGGAGCCTATACCATTGTTTCCGACTGCAACATAGAGCTTGCCATCCTTGCCAAAGTGTATTGCACCTCCATTGTGGTTGACAGCATTCAAAGTCTCAAGTGATAGTATTATTTTTTCACTGTTTGAAAGCGCAATATCAGGATTGTAGGAACTTGCGGTAAAACGACTTACGACATTGTGGATTGTTGGCGAAGTTGCAGTAAGATAAATGTAAACATACCCATTTGCACTAAAGTCTGGATCAAAGGCTATTCCAAGAAGACCTCTTTCTCCAGTGCTGTCTACAGGTATCGACAGAAAAGGTGTTGCCAATAATACACCATTTTTAATTACTCGCAAACTTCCTCCCTGTTCTGAAACAAATATTCTTCCATCAGGAGAAAATTCCATTGCCGTTGGCTGGTTCAATCCAGCCACAATAGATGTATCTTTAAAGAAACCAGTTGTAGCAGATGCAATATTAGATGCATAACTAGATCCTATACTATTGATTGTATGAACAGCATAATAGTAAGTCGAGCCTGCTGTGAGCCCTGTGTGTGCATATGTTGTAGCTGTGGAACCTGTGTTTGAAGTTACATAAGACCAAGTCGATCCACCATCTCTTGATCTAAGTATGCTGTAACCAGTGATCGGAGATCCTCCGTTGTTTGTTGGTGCAGTCCAGCTCAGGTCAATCTCTGATGAAGAGATAGATGTAGCTTTCAATCCTGTTGGGGGTGAAGGTATAGATGTTGTTGTAGCAAATGCAATATTAGATGCATAGCTGATTCCTACGCTATTGATTGCATGAACAGCATAATAGTAAGTCGAGCCTGCTGTGAGCCCTGTGTGTGCATATGTTGTAGCTGTGGAACCTGTGTTTGAAGTTACATAAGACCAAGTCGATCCACCATCTCTTGATCTAAGTATGCTGTAACCAGTGATCGGAGATCCTCCGTTGTTTGTTGGTGCAGTCCAGCTCAGGTCAATCTCTGATGAAGAGATAGATGTAGCTTTCAATCCTGTTGGGGGTGATGGAATAGTAGGTGCTTGAGCAGAAACTGGAAAATAATCAGAAATTAATAGAAATGACAAACCCGATAATAAAAAAAATACTCCAAAACCAATAATTTTATTGGCATCTGAAGACATCCATATAAAGGAGCAAAAAATAGATAAAAAATTTACTACCCAATCCTACTATTGACGCTATATCTCAAGAATAATTTTGCTGTATAATAGAAACTGCATCTTTTAGCCTATGAATTCTTCTTACTCGCTCATCATGAAAATTTATGTTCCATGGTTGAGTGTAAAGCAATACAATCTTGTTTGCATCGAGCATGCTTTTTGCGTTAATTGGAGAATCATCAATAAATATATCGTAATCAAGTTTTGTTTTTTCTATTCCTTCCAAGACACCGACATAGTTGCTATATGTAATTTTTTTTGATTCAAGCCAATTTTTAACATGGGCGTGCGTGGACTCTTCTCTTGCAGTCACAATGTCCACTGTTCCAAGCTTTGAAAGATCTATACTTGATCGAGAAATATCCATTTCAGTGGCTGGTATGCTTTCCCAAGAAGACCAACACAGTGACAGCTCTTTATAAAAATCAAATTTATTTATCTGAAAATTTTTCCAGAAATCCCATTCGGTAATATCTGACTTTGAAATAGTTGTTCTTATTTTGTTGTTATAAGAAAGCCAAGACTGAATAACATCTGCAAGAACACCATCGACATCAAGACCTATTTTCAATCTTTCAACTCAACTTCAATCAAAGGTACCTTTTAGATCCTCAAGAATCTTTTTTTGATGTTTATCAAGCTTGGTGGGTATGATAACAACAAGCCTAACATATTGATCACCTCTTCCTCTGCTGTTTTGATGCGGTAATCCTTTTCCTTTTAGTTTTACAATAGTATTTGGCTGACTTCCTGCTTCTACAGATATCTTTTCTGTGCCTTCTAGTGTAGGCACCGCAATGCTTTCTCCAAGTACAGCATCTATCATAGAAATATTTTGATCATAAAAAATATCTGCTCCATCTCTTTTGAAATGCTCGTGTGGTTTTACTTTAATTCGAACAATCAAATCTGCACTTACACCATTTGGTCCTGATTCACCTTCTCCTCTGATTGTATATTCACCAGTCTCTATTCCAGGAGGAATTTCAAAGGAAAGATGCTTTGTTCCCTTTTGTTTACCACTTCCCTTGCATTTACTACAGGGTCTTTCTATTATCTTGCCTTGACCCCTGCAAGTGTTACAGGGATGTACTGTGACAAACGTAGAAAATCCTGTACTTCTTGAGGTTCTTACTTGTCCATAACCATTACAAACAGTACATGTCCTCTTTGACGTTCCAGGTGCACAGCCAGTTCCTTTACAGGTTTCACAGTCCACATCCTTTTGAATATCAATTTCTTCTTTTTTCCCTTTTAGAACCTCTTCAAGTGTCATAGATGTATCATAAACAATATCTGCGCCACGTTCTCTTTCAAATCCGCCTCCTCCAAATCCACCAAAACCTCCTCTTCCAAAGAGAGATTCAAAGATTGAATCAAATCCCCCTCCACCAAATCCTCCAAAGATATCCTCAAAATTCACACGTGCGCCGCGAAAAATATCTTCATTGCTATATCTTCCATCAACTCCTGCGTGACCATAAGCGTCGTAAACTTTTCTTTTTTCAACATCAGATAAAACTGCATATGCCTCAGAAATTTCTTTAAAATGTTCACCTGCATCTGGAGATTTGTTTCTATCAGGATGAAATTTTAATGCT
>CAZHDX010000087.1:0-6390 GCA_964531195.1 uncultured Nitrosopumilaceae archaeon | reverse complement strand
CCTTCGGGGCCAATATCACCGGTTAGTCCTTTATCGCCTTTATCGACTTTATCGCCTTTATCGCCTTTATCGCCCGTTAGACCTTTATCTCCTCTAGGGCCTTTATCTCCAGGAGGTCCCTTATCTCCAGTTAGTCCCTTGTCTCCGCGAGGTCCCTGCTCTCCCTTGTCACCTTTATCACCTTTATCACCTGGTGGACCCCTTGGACCAGATTCCCCCTTATCTCCGGCTGGACCCTGTGGACCCTTGTCGCCTGGCACACCATGTGGACCCTGATCACCAATAGGACCTTGAGGACCAGGAATCCCTTTGTCGCCTACAGGGCCTTGAGATCCAGGAGGTCCTCTAAAACCTTTATCACCTGCAGGACCTTGAGATCCAGGAGGTCCTCTAAAACCTTTATCACCGGCAAGCCTCTCTGATTCTACTCTTATCTGCGGACGTGTGGAGGGTTCGCTTACTTCAGGCTTTACATGTTCTGATGGTTCAGAAACTTTTTGAGAAAATTCTTTTGGAATATCAGTTTCAAAAAGAGTGTGAATTGAAGAGAATTGATCAGTAATTACAATCCAAACTGAATTTCTCTGAAAAATAGATTCAGGCAAAGGATTTTTTTCGCTTCCTAGAATTTGACTGAAGTTTTTATCCTTTACTCTAAGATGAAAATTATCTTTCCACATTGATAGAAAGCTTTTCTTTGCTATCTCATCAACAGGTGGAGGATTTTCACATATAGCAATTTGAACTTCAAAAACACCAGACGAAAGTCTAAACGGGGAAATCCCTGTAATTTCAAGTGTTTGCCCCTCTTTTGACATATCCTAGGTGTAATCATTGAGTATTTTTGTATTTTCCATACATTTTAGTGTAGAATACGTATAATATCAAGAAAATTATATTGCAGCGACCGGAATAGTATTTATCTGGCAAAAACGCTTATTCATATTATCCTTGAGGAAGTTATTTAAAGACAAGCTGAAGGAACCGCATCCAGATACTGATAAGGAAAACGAGATAGAGGTCAGCGAAAATCCTGCTAAAGAATCAAGTCTTACTGATGCTGATTATTCAAGAAGTAAGGCTTTCAAAAAAGGAATTACCTTAATGGCAGATGAAAGGATGGAAGAAGCCGCGCATTCTTTTGAGGATGCACTCAGAATTGATCCAGGACATGTCGATTCTCTATTGAAATTAGGGTATGCGCGTTTTCATATGGATGACTACTCCAGGGCAGTAGAAGCGTATAACAAAGTACTTCAAATCGATGTTACTAATGCAGATGCATGGAATCTGAAGGGCTTGATTTTTTACAGACAAAAAAATTATGAAAAGGCGTTAGAGTGTGTTGAAAAGGCAATCGATTCAGATCCCACTGACAGTATGGCGTGGTACAATAAGGGTTGTTATCATTCTCTTTTAAATCACATTTCGGAATCACTTGATGCATTAAAACGATCTATTGAAATTGATGTAAAGAATGCAAAAAGAGCTGTCAGGGATAAAGATTTTGAAAATGTCAAGGCAGATGAAGGTTTTAGAAGAATAGTTGAAGTTGTTGTTTTAGAATCAATAAGACAAGGATATCATAAAGTAGGCCAAATTGTTTGGACAACAATGATGGGTAAGGCAGAAGTCGAAGACGCAGCAAGAAAGTTGATGGAAAAAGGATTAATTGTGAAAAATGAAAAAAATATTGGATTTCAAAAAGTAGATGAATATGAAATCGTACCAGAATTAGCGGAAAAAATTGGAGTTGAAAGAAAAGGAATTTTGGGCATAAAGAAGAAGAGTCCTATACTAGTTCAGAATCTCAAAGAGATAATGGAATCAATTCAAACTGTAAAAGAATCAATTGAAAAGGATAATATCAAAGAAGCAATTGCAAACCTCGATGTTTTCATTGATCCTTCAAAGAAAGGACCTCAGATGATTGAACATTTTTTTGAGGAACATAGAGAGATACGATTGTACAAAATTAGGTTAAATGACAAAGGATACGAATATCTTCAAGCAAACAAGCAGAAGATATTAGACCTTTTAGATAGCATGGAAGCAAGCATAACTAAAAAACTTCGAAATGAAATCGCACAAAATTAATGAATCACTCAGCTGAAAGATCCCAGTAATTTGCATCGCTTTGGCGTTCTATCGGTTTATCTAGCGCCTTCCATTCTTTAAACGAACGCACATACAGTTTCACATTTTCCATTCCTATAGATTTGAGAGCATAATATCCTAGTCCAGACAAGGTCCCAACACTTCCACAATAAGTAATTACTTCTGCATCTGGCGAAATATTCCTATTTTGAATTATTCTTTTTAAGCTTTCTTGTGGTCTCAAAATATTTTCTTGAGAAGCCAACATTCTATATGGTATATTTATTGCTCCAGGTATATGGTTTTCAAGAAAATTCAATCGTTCTCTATTGTCAATCAGAATAGCTCCTTTTTCCTTTGCAATTCCTAAATAATCCACTGTTGCAAGAATTTCAGGTCTAAGTTTTAGTGAATGATTTTTTTTTTCGACTGATACTTTTTCTATGCTTGTTTCAAGACCCATCTTTTTCCATTTATCATAAGTTATATCTAGCAGTGAAACGTCTTCGTGCCCAACATATTGAAATGTCCATGCAACTCTTGATGCAAGTGCACCAAAAGTATTGTCGTATACTACAACTGGAGTTTCATTATCTATTCCAAAAGATTGTACATATTGTATTACTTTTTCTGGACTATCATCTGCAAGGAGATTTGCCAAAGGGAGATTTAGTGCACCAGGTATATGATTTTGCTTGAAATCTTCTTCTTTTCTAATATCAAGAACTCTAACACTCTTGTCTCTGATTTCAGATCTTAATGTATCTGCGTCAATTGTAGGCCTCATGATCTTCTCTTTATTCAAGCAGCACATTCGCCCTTTCCTGTACGCGCATGATAACTATTGTCATTTCCATAATCTGCGTAAAAGTCCTTATCCTGTTCCCATGTGGGGGCAGCCACAATAGGTTTTAAAATTTCTTTGATATCATTAAAAGATTTGACAGTATGGCTTCCTTGCCCGTCAATAACTCTGTGTATCCAAGAATCAAGTGTTTCACCGTTTTTTTTCTCAGATTTGAAAACCTCAATAATTTTTAATATTGTAGGAATCACTCTTTTGGCTGGAACCTTCAAACATATCAAGCCCAACATTGCATTATCATCGGCTCGGCCTCCAAGTGACATATTATAGAGTGGAAACATGTCTTTTCCCATCCTTCCTCCTCCTCCATAAAATCCAATCGTTGCTATTTCATGTTGTCCGCAGGAATTGGGACAACCACTTATCTTTATTGTAGCATCACGAAGATCATTATCCGTATCCAGTTTTAGTTCAAGGAATTTTCTTTGAATTTCCTTTGCAATCCTATGTGAATTTGTTAGTGCCAGATTACATGATGTAGTTCCTGAACATCCAATAACCGAAGCCATTGTTAGCGCTCCAGGATTTGCAAGTCCAACTTCTAACAATCTTGCATAAAGCTTTGAAAGATCCCCATCTCGTACCCATCTAAAAGCAATGTCTTGCAAGAAACCAGTGCGTACTCGTCCCTCTAAAGAAAAATCTCTTGCAATTTCAGCTATTGCTCGTAGTTGACTAGCAGTTACATCTCCTGATTCTAAGGTTAAAAATACTACACTATAGTTTTCTTGCTTTTGCTTTATTACATTACTTTTTAACCATCTTGAAAATCCTTCAGGATTATTTGGACCATCTCCGTTTATGCTTATTTTACTTAGAACTTCAGGGATCTTGTCTAGTTCCAGTTTTACTATAACAGATTGTGTTGATCGTACCAATGCTCTTTCTTTTAGTACAATGTTCTGGAATTTTTCCCATCCCATCTCATTTACAAGATATCTCATTCTATTTCGTGCCATGTTTTCTCTGTTTCCCATTCTGTCATAGATCCTGAGGACTGCGATTATAGTATAAAGCAAATCATCTTCTGGAGTAAATTCTTCAAGTTGGTGACCAACAAATGATTGTGCGCCAAGCCCGCCCCCAAGAAATATTTTAAATCCAACAGATGTTTTTCCGTCATTATCAATTTTTTGAGGAATTAATCCAATATCTACAATTCGTGCCATGCCATGCTTTTCACAACATGTAAAATTAAGTTTGAATTTTCGGGGTAAAGATTGATTCATTGGATTACGCAAAAGAAATTTTGCTGTTGCAAGAGCATGTGGCGTAGGATCAAAAACCTCTTCTGAGCAAACTCCTGCAAGTGGACTACACATAATATTTCTTACAGAATTTCCACATGCTTCTCTTGATGTCAATCCTACTTCAGCAAGACCTCTCATTACTTCTGAAACATCTTCTAGTGCAATCCAGTGAAGTTGAAAGTTTTGCCTAGTAGAGACATGAGCACTACCTATAGAAAATGCTTCGCTTAGTTGAGCAAGTCGTTCAAGTTGTTCAGGAAATACATCTCCTGCAGGGATTTTTACTCGTACCATGCTATAGTCATCAGTCATTCTGCTACCATATGCCCCATGTTGCAATCTAAAACGTCTAAAATCATCTCTGTGAATTTTACCATGTCTGAAAAGCTTGACCATTTCTGCAAATTTTTCAGCTTCTTCTATTTTACCCCAATTTATCTTGGGTTTAGGCGTATTACTACCTCTATATTGATTTAATTTTATTTCACTCAAGTATAAGATAAATTCTCTATGGATTGAATATAAATTTTATAATATGGGAATTTTAGCTCGATTATGTAATTTTGTGGCATAAATTTACATATCTCAAATTATTGATTTGAAAATTATGAATATTTAGAATCTTTTTTACTCAAAATATAAAAATGTAGAAAAGAGTTAAATGTTAACCGGAAAAAGAAAATCATATGTCTGAAAAAATAAAACTAGTGTTAATAGGACTAGGAAATGTAAGTTCGACACTTATTAAGGGATTACAATTTTACCAAACTTCAAGCGATGGTTTGTGGCATCCAAAACTTGCGGGATTTAGCGTTTCTGACATCGAAATTACAGGAATTTATGATATAGATCCAAGTAAAGTAGGAAAAAAAATCAGCCAAGTCATATCAGATTACAGTATTGATTTAGACATGACAGTACAACCAGGAATCGCAGAAGATCCAACGGCCCACAATAGTTCTTTGGCCGGGGAAACCAAACACACTAAATATGAAGATTTTGTAATGTCACTAAAACAAAATAAACCAGACTTTGTCGTTAACTTGATTTCTTCTGGCATGGATAAAAGTGGCGAAAAATATGCGCAAGCATCTTTGGAAGTTGGGTGTTCTTTTTTTAATGCCACAGCTTCAAAAATTACAACAGAGCAAAGACGTTCAGAGTTTGCTTCAAAGGGATCGATGATACTTGGTGATGATCTAATGAGCCAATTTGGTGGAACTGCATTTCATCGAGGAATTATGGAATTCATTACGCATCGTGGAATAAAGATAGAGAAAGCTTACCAGCTTGATGTTGGAGGAAATCAAGATACACAAAATACAATGGCCGAAGAAATCAGAGAAAGAAAGCGAAAGATAAAGACAGAATCAATAGCAGTGGAAGTTCCTTACCCCTTCAAATCTACAGCTGGTACAACAGAATATGCTGAACAATTAGCTAATTCGCGAGTCAGTTACTATTGGATGGAAGCTAAAGGCTTTTTGGGCTCAACAATTGAAATGGATTTGGCTTTGAGGACAAATGATAGCACTAATGGATGCAACATCATACTTGATGCAATAAGAGCTGCAAAAATGGCCATATCGAAAAAAGATCTAAATAAATCAGAGATAATTTCTGCATATGGTTTTAAAAATCCCCCGAAGAAATTCAAAATAAGAGAATCAATAAAAATATTTGAGGCAGAGTTTGCATGAGCAGATTTCTAATTAATCTAGTTGAAATATTATTAAGACCATATTTTCATTAAGTCGATTTGTAATAACATATCTTTAAGAAATCCAGATACAAATCCAACCGTTTCTTGTTTTGCATCAGGGTGAATGTTAATCTTGACTTGCCCACCTAATGAAACAACAGTATCCGCATTTTTTACTCCAGTAACATTTCCATTTAGACAAATCTGGGATTTAGAGTTGTCACAGATTTGATCCTGAGTTACTTTCAATCTTATAACTTCTAGTCCATTGACCCCATGAAATACATATGTAGCATTACTTCCATTTATCATAGTCCAAACAACTACACCCGGAGCCAAACCAGAATCATTACTTATAGTGCCTTTAGCAAAAAATTTCATTTGATCAGATGGCTGGTCTGCGTAAACAGTGTGTGAAATAAAGGATATTAGAAACAAACCTAATTAAAAAATATTTACATAATTTTATAAATAAT
>CAZHDX010000086.1:0-6441 GCA_964531195.1 uncultured Nitrosopumilaceae archaeon | reverse complement strand
AAGTAAACACACAATGTATTATCAAAAAAGAGTCAAAAAAAAAATGACATCAGAAATTTGTATATTTTAAATTAAAAATTCATAACACGAAAGGTTAAACAGCAAAAGCTTAAAGTGTATTTAGAGGAACAAAGGATGATATAAAAAGTAAATTTATAGCAACTGTTGCAAGCAAGGATCTTTTTAAATGAAAAATAATTCTAATTGGCGACATTTTAGTTAACCGTATCCCTTTCCACAGTACCATCTCTTATGAAAATAGATCTGTCTGTAGCTCTTGCAAGCTCTAGATTGTGTGTTACCATGATTATTGTCCTACGGAATTTGTGTGAAAGCATTTTGAGCATATGAAAAATTTCATCACCGGTTTTTGTGTCAAGATTTCCTGTAGGTTCATCAGCTAAAATTATTGTAGGATCATTCATAAGCGATCTTGCGATGGCAACTCTTTGTTGCTGTCCTCCACTCAAGTTTGATGGTTTTTGCTTTGCCTTGTCACTTATTCCTAAGGCCTGTAAAATTTTTAGCGATTTTCGTGATCTATCAGTCTTTGACATTCCAGCAATCATTGCAGGAAGCTCTACATTTTTTTGAACAGTGGTTCTATTGATAAGATTGTATGATTGGAAGATGAAGCCGATCATACTATTTCTCATTGTAGCAATTTCAGAATCTTTTAATGAAAAGATATCAATTCCATTGATGATTACCTTGCCTGCAGAAGGTTTGTCCAATGCTCCAATTAGATTTAACAGTGTGGACTTTCCACTCCCAGAGGGGCCTATGATTGATACAAACTCTCCCTTTTTTATTATGATGTTTATCTTTCTCAAGGCAACCACCTTTCCTGCAGGAGATTCAAAAACTTTGGACAGGTTTTCTGTTCTCAAGGCAACTGACTGATCATTTGGAGGTAATATTTGAGCATCAAATTTTGTGGGAAACCCTACTGTAAGGCTCTCATTATCAGAAACAGAAACTGGGGTGTTTGTTTCAATTCCGGTTTTTCTTACACTAGTGTTCAAAATATCCCACTATATGATTGTCAGAATTTACAATAAAACAATTGTTAAACCATGTTAGTGAACAATGTTACTCAACGCCTTTCTCATCACAACTTTGTATAAATTTAATACTTGATTTAACACCAAACAAGCGATATCTTTGTCATTTGAATACCGAGACAGAATTTACATACGAAAAGACATTATACTAAAATTAACAGAACACGGTGAGATGAATCAGACTTCACTTTTAAGCTATTGCGGTCTAAATTTAATGAAACATAAAGACATACTAGACAGTTTAGAAAAAAAAGGATTCATACAAAAAACAGAGATACCATGGGGAAATAAAAAGATGATCAAGTATGCTGTGACTCAGAAGGGAAGGGAATTTTGCAGGTTAGTTTTGGAGCCTTATGAGGAAATGTTCCCAAGAAAGTTAAGAACTGGGAAGGAACAAAGTTAGCGAAGTGTTTTATTTGGAGATTAATTAGTGATATCAAAATGTCGGAGCCTGAAAAACAACCTGATGATAAAGATTTAACAGAAAATAATGCTGGTAAAAAAGAATCAGAGAATCTCTTTAGAATCCTAGATGATCTGCTTTCTCATAGTAATAGTTCTAGACGTCTATTTTTAATTTTTATTGCCTCAGCACTCTTTTTTGCACCAGTCGCTTTGATATTAGGTGGCGTGCTACTAGAGCATCCTGCTTATAATATCAGACATTTAGGCGAAATTGAAGAAAATGCAACCCATGGTTCCATGCCAGGTATGCACCTTCAGTTAGTATCCCAAAACGGCACTGTTATGAGAGATATGCCACTTCCCCCGCATCCTCCTCCTAGGACTGGTCAGATCTTTTTTGGAATTTATATTTTCATTCTAATTTCCATCGTATTTGCAGGAATATTACTATTCATTGCTATAAGCGAATACAGATTCTTTTCTAAATGGAATCAGAGATTTATAAAATACAAATCACTTCGAGACAAAGTCGATAAAGAGCTTGGAGAAGATTAACAAATTTTTAATTAGATAAAATAGAGATTTACCTTAAAGTCATATATCTAAATATTTTACGAATAAATTATCAAATTTTCATAAATAATATGAGAAGAATATAGTTTATGGAAAAACCATTCCATACTTTTTTACGACACGGTTTGTAATATGTAAATGGTGAGGATGGGTTGGGAATTATTTTTGAATATGATTTCAAACTAAAAAGATCGTTGAGAAAAATGATCTCAAAATTTTTTAAAATTACGATCATAAAAAATTTAAAATTCACTGATCAATCATCAGTAAGAATCCTACCTATCCTTTATCAATCATCATTGGGCATGAAAATAAAATGATAAATGTTGAGACAAAACTACTCGAGCATCCTTCTGAATCAATGCAAATGAGGAACATTTCAAAGCATTTTTTGGTGCAAACTTGTTCGTACTGCAATGATAAATTTGAACTGGCGGAGGGAGACGTAATTTTTGGTGATAAATGGTTCCATGGTATTTGTTGGAGATCATTTAATACGACCAAAAAAAATTAGTAAAAACCTGATTTTTATAGTTTTTTTGAAAATAACCCACCTAATGTAAATAATTATTACAAAGATGTAATTCTTAGAATTTAATTATTTCAAAACTTGATTATTTTCAAGATTAGGCTGAAATTTCTTCCATAAAAAGCCAAGAATTATTCCGTTAATTAGCCAATAAATGGTCATTGTGATTGCAGACATTACTCTAAAATCAGTCACTAAATTGGCAGGTGCATTTATTGGATCTGGATTATTAGGCATTAGAACAAAAACTAGGCTAATGTAAGCTGCATATCCTACAATGGTTAACTTTTTGTTTTTTTGCATCTTTTTATATAGTCTTGAAAATCCGAGAGCGCCCAACCCTGACAATAAAGTAAAAACTACATACATGGACTCTCGAAACACTATGGTATTCGGATCCCCTACAGTTGGAGGGTTTGCTGGATATTTCAAAAACGGAATAAAAAAGATCGTAAGCCACATTATTCCCGCCAGTACCAAAGCTTTTTTGATATGATTTTTACCTGGAAGAGCATTTCTTGAATATGCAAAAACTACACCAAATAATGCCCCTGTTGAAAGTCCTAACATGCCGCCAGATATTATGCTGCCTTCTTTTTGCCAAAGTCTATAAGTACTAAAATCCTCCCAAAATTGCGGAGTATCCTGAGCCTTTCCTTCTTGAAACAGGTGTTGATTTTCTATACCAATAGCAGTATCAAGATATGGTTCCACCACAACAAGATTAACAAGACCATGAATTATTCCTGCAGAAAAACCAGCAACTAGTACTATAGCAAGAAATAGAAATGTTCGCATGTCAAGCAGCTGCTAATGACATGGAAAACCTGACGCATGTCTCATATCATGTGAGAATTCATGCAAATACATATCACCATATGCTTGTGGTCCTTCAATTAGACTAAGGAGTTGGCCTTGATCAAAACCCATGCCAAAATAGCCAACGCCAAAGAGTATCAAAAGAACACCCACAGCTAACTTTGGAATACCATGACTTGATTTTGTCAGATGTTGCAAAATATTTGCCATTTCTGTTTCAAAGATTTAATTCGTATTTAAATAATTGGGTGGTTTATCCAACTGTTTAATATAAAACAGATTCTAAAATTAGATCGATCTAAAAATGCATCAGATAATCAAAACCCTATCAAAAGTAGCAGACAGATATGCTCCTAGCAGATCTCTTACCTTTGACCTAGTTCATGTCTTTAAAGCAATACAAATAATGGAAAAAAATGAAAAGGTAGGCAGATCAGTCCTAGTAGAAGAACTCGGATTAGGAGAAGGATCTGTCAAAACACTGGTAAAACATTTGAAGATGCACGGAATAGTGACAAACTCTAATGCAGGCATGTGGTTGACAAGCAAGGGAATAGGCATGTATTCAAAATTACATTCTATAATTGCAACAGAAGCAGAAATCCCAAAATGTTCCGTAGTTCTGGGTAAATTCAACTATGCAGTATTAGTAAAAGACCTTGCAAGAGAGATAAGATCGGGAATTCCACAACGAGATGAAGCAATACGAATGGGGGCAGTGGGAGCAACTACATTGATATTTACTGGAGATAAATTTCTCATGCCAGAACAAAATAAGAATGCCTTGAAAAATGATCGCAGGGCTTATCAAATTATTATGGAAGAGTTGAGACCGGAAAATAATGATGTCATAATAATAGGTAGTGCAGAAAATAAGAAAATTGCCGAATTAGCTGCAAAAAGTGCTGCCCTACAAACAATTTCTTCGCACGATAAGCATTTCTAAACAATTACCATTTTCAATAATCATGTTTTATCTTTAATAATAACATCAGAATAGATTTTCTGTGGTAACATTAACAAATGCAGTCCAAGAAATGATGCGTAATCAAAAATTCATTGTAGTTGGATCTGTAGATGCAAATGGTTTGTGCAATCTATCACCTCGAACGTCATTTTATTTTTCAAAGAATGCAATCTATTGGCTTGATTTCTTTAAGCACAAATCACAGGGAAATTTTAAAACGATTCCTTGGATATGTGTTGCTGTGTTTGACAAAAAAGAACTAAAGGGATTCCAACTCAAAGGAAAAGTTAGTTTTGTAACAGACCAAAAACAAAGAACCAAAATCATAGACATAATAGCTCGTTCTGTTACTGGCAAAACATCGACAAAAATATTTGAAAGAATAAGCCGGAATGAATCTCCTGATGTCCTCATGTTCAGTCCTAAAGCAATCTATTCTCTTGATCCGAAGGAAGAATCAGGAATAGCACAGGTGATGGACAAAGATGGCGAAACTATCTCTCTATTGGGAAGGCTTTAGCTAATTCTCAAAATCTTTGCCTTAGTGTATGTTATGAGACAGCCTTTTATGATTTAGAGCAGATATTATTGAAATGAACTCAACAACATTGAGTTTAGCATTAATTATTTTTCCAATGATTATGGGAATCACGATCGCTGTGCCAAATGCTTTTGCTCAAAGTAGTTATCCAAGTGCTTTTGCACAAGATAGTTATCCACCTCAGAATATCCAAACAGCTGACATGTCATCTAGCAATATGTCGATGACTTCGATCAATGCCATGTCAACTGATGGTTCTACAAAAGTCACTATCAGTCTCACACCTGTCATACCAACAAGTGGACAACCACTGTCAATATCTTTGGCCTTTGAAGATACAAATGGAAATCCTATAAAACATCAAAATTACGCTATTGATGTAACTCAAAATGGAGGTTCTGTGTTGTCTAATGAGTCAGGACACACTCATACTGGAAATGATAACCAGGTGACAAACAGTCTTACTAGTGCAAGTCCAGTTGATATTAGGATAACTCTTAACGGAGTCGGACTTCCTGGGACTGATCCTTCAACTTGGAGTGGTCCAAAAGGAGATGTTGTTAATTTTCAAGTAGTTCCAGAATTTGGGGCAATAGCAACAATTGTTCTTGTAATAGCAATAATTGGTATAGTGATCACTTCAAGAATTAGATCATTCCCAAAACTATAACTTTTTTTATTAAATTTTCAGCATAAATTGGCCAAGACCAAAGGTAGAAAAATTTTCTTTAGTATTTTTATTACTGTAGTGATCTGTTTATTTAAAACAATAATCAATACTCAGTGTGAATTGGCTTACGGCACTTTTGTTTGTTGGTTTGATTCTAATTGTGATTTTGTTGCCATTACAGTTGCAACAAATCTATGGCTTAGAGTATTTTGAGAAAACCGATTTTCGGTTATCACGCAATCCAAATATTTGCTATTTAGCACCTCTCGTGGAACCTTTAATGCCTAATCTTGATTCTCATTTGTACGATCAAACACAACTGGCTGTGAATGATTGGCAAACAAAGCTGAATCAAGGATCAGACAAAGTAGTGTGGAAAATGAATTTGGTTTATGTCCCAAATGAAGAATACATGGATGATAAAATAGATTCTTCTTTTTGTGATATCGTAATATCATTTTTACCTCGACCAGATACTGAAAATATTGTAAATGTTGAACCATCAGGGATTACAGAAACATCTTCCGAACAACATACTGCTGTTGTAAAAATATATTATTTGCAACTGGATTTTGAAAGAAACATTTTGAAATCAGGAGAGGGTATTCATAGTTATCCAAAATTTACATGGACCACATTCTATCTTGATAAAATAGCAACAGATGATCAGCTGAAAATGGCAATCAAGCACGGATTAGGTCATGCTTTTGGTATGGGTAATTATGTTATTTTAGATCAAGGATTAGATAATGGAACTGTCGGCATTGGTAAACCTCCCTCAATAATGGTCAATAGAATAATGCCAATCGATTATAATGAATTTGAAATTACACCAATAGACATTGAAGAGCTAAAATCATTATATGGTAA
>CAZHDX010000085.1:0-6461 GCA_964531195.1 uncultured Nitrosopumilaceae archaeon | reverse complement strand
TAAAAAGGCAAAGCCCCCCCTTTACTCACGAAAACTGAAGCTAACTTCGTAATATCGAACGTTATGATTTGTTGGAAAGAGCTTAAGATAATGTTGAAAGTAATGGTGCTGTGAGAAAATCAAAGATAGCTGGTGTTTCATTTCTTGCGGTCGGTGGGTTCTTTCTGATAATTTACGTAATTGCGTCTATTTACGTCTATAATTATATTGAAGATTGTGACTACCATCCTACTAATGATTGTTCTGGGGCAAGTGCTCCATTTTTTTGTTTACAGCTTGCTTTAATTTTAGTTCCTCTAGGTGCGTTCCTCTTGATATTTCCAAAAATAAAAATTAAACTATGACTCTACAGAACCACAAAAATCATTACAACATAAAATTCCTAAAAGGCTACGGCTTTTCAATATCTGTAAAAGATTCTAAAATCATTCTAAAAAATAATTATGACCCATTCAAAGAACCTGAAACTGAAGAATGGTATGTCAACAATATGCCTTATGAAAAAATTGTCATGTCAGGTAAAGGCTACCTATCAACAGAAGCATTGAGTTTACTCTCTTCTCATAACAGAAACCTGATTTTACTAGATACGTATGGAAAACCAATCTCTTATCTGAATCCCGTCATGGAATCCTTAACTGCCACTAGAAACCGAATCGGTCAGTATGATACATTTCGAGATCCTGAAAAACGAAACTATCTTGCAAGACAGATAATAAAAGCGAAGTTAGATTCTCAAATCAACTTTCTAAAATCTGCAAACAATCATGAGTTGAATGAAGGCATTTCAAAAATCCAAACAATTAGAGATCAGATTGATGATACCATTCCTGCAACAGCAGAAATAAGAGCTTCTAGGATTTATTTCAGGGAATTTGCAAAACTAATTCCCAAAAAATACGAGTTTGATTCAAGAAACCAGTCTTTCATTAGAGGAGCTAAAAACAATGCTATCGATGTTATCAATGCTCTGTTAAACTATGGATATACTGTTCTAGCTGGTGAAATTTCTAAATATATCAATGGCATTGGTTTGGATGCATACTTTGGATTTTATCATGAAACCCATGTTGGATTTCAACCACTAGTCTATGATATGATAGAGCCTTTCAGATGGCTGGTTGATTATTCAGTTTACAAACTTGCAAATCATCAGAATTATGGTCAGGAAATAAAGAAGAAAGACTATGCAAGGACTAGAGAAGGTGTAATAGTTATGGATTATAATTTGATTAGACGATTCTTGGAACTATTAGAAAGGACATTTCAAAAAGAAAGAAGATACGAGTTTAGGCATGGAAAGAAAACATCGGATGGTTTGAAATCAGTTCAGGAAATCACAATAGCAAAAATTCAGATACAAAACCTCGCTGACTTTTGCATAGGAGACAAGGTTCTGGTAAGTTGATAGCATTTTTTATAGGTGTTAAATACCCGATATTTTCTTAGGACAAGAAACGTTGTATTCGAATTCAAACCAATTTGAATGGAGATCTAATATGGTTGGTAAACACAGTGAAGAACCTCTTGTTGCGGATTGGTGGTATCCAACAGAATTCAACTTATTTGGTGGTATCTTGTATTCATAGAAAACAACTACATGGTATAAGCGATTATTTGGTATATTTATTGAATAAGAACCATTTTCAACCTTGACGGTAGATGAACCGACATAAGTAAACGAGATAAAGGTTGGTATTGTTGTTGAATTGGTAGTTACTGTTCCGTGCACATGTATAGTGCTAAATGATATTACCAAAACAAAAACAATTACACTAACTGCTAGTATGATTACACCAATTATTACGGTCTTGTAATTCAATAACATGAATCCTATTTAATTATCATAATTAAAAGAGGTTGTAAGTAATCTTCATTAATTCTTCCTCGGTTTCTGATTATCTCATTTTGTGCCTATTTTATGGAGTTATTCTCGCATTATCCATGTTCAGATGACAAGTCCACTTCTTTGTATTTTCGTCATAGGTGTAGTAATTTCCATGAGAATCATAATGTGGTCTAAACTCACTTAAATTTTGATTTTCTGCTAACTTCTTTTCTATTCTTTCTTTAGGTTCTTCATCTCCAAAATCAAATTCAGAGCTTCCATCCAATGCAAATTCAACAGATGCTTTTACAAAATCGTTTACAGAACAACCTAATTAATTACATCTTTCTCTTAGTTCGTCATGCTTGTTATCCTTTAAACGGGCTGAAACAGTCTTAGACATTGTTTACAGATTGTTTACATGCAATTTAAAGACAGATTTTGATTTACATAATTATCTAGCTAATATCAGACATATTATTTTTCATAACATAATCAATTGATCTTCCAATAGTCAATTTCAAATAATCAAACTTTTTAAATTTATTTTGTTTGTAAGTTCCATTGATTCCGGGATATTGTTGGATTCTACATTTTTTTGGTGGTGTTTTATGAAAGACAAGATCAACCCTACTGTGTTAGGATTGTATGTTGACATAACAGTATTTTCCTAATACTGCATGTGCTCCACTCTCCAGTGGATACATTGCACTAATCATAAAGATGTGTACACCCAATTTCGTAGATGGATCCGCTGTTATTGTGGCAGTAAACTGAGGGGTATTGGTTGAGTTTACAGCAATGGCTGATAAATCAATTGATGTTTGGCTAAGATTTACACTAATATCATGTTGTGGTTTAATAGGAAAAAAAGAGGGCTCGTATCCTACTTGAAGATTCCAGTGAATATGATTTGGATCTATTTGCGTGATACAGAATGGAAGGATGGCCTCACCTGAACTTCTCTTCAACACGATGGGATTTTCTCCTGCACCATTAATCTTTGGATTTTTATTCTCACCACATATGCCAAATTGTAACTCGCCTTGGAAGATTTCGCCTGTAGATTTGATTGGCTTTGTCGGAGATTCTGTCATATTACTTGTCACTGTGATAGAAATTGTACCAGAGATTGAATATGGCTGTATCATGTCACTCGAATTACTACTGATTATTCTGTAATGTCCAGTAAAATTTCCATAATCATTCACAATCCAGCCAGAACCATAACTTGGTATAGTTACATTGTCAATTCCGTTTGGATATATCAACGTGTTATTTGTAATCATTGAACAAAATTGTGGTAATGCCACAGGGGGGGTTTCTTTTATTATGAAAACTTGATTTCCTTTTGAATCAGGTTCAAAATCAATACCGGAGATTATGGCAGGACCACCACAATAATAACTACTTGAGAGTATCGGAAGATTTCCCATGTTTTGAATTTCGAGTTCAATTTTACATTCTGTCTTATCTGCGGATGCGCGGGTGACATGGTTACAGATAAGACTTTGATTAAAGATGATGGTTCTTGTGTGAAAGTAATAGTTTCTGTTGACGCACGAATTTTTTGTCCTTTTAATGTGCCCCATCCGCGTTCTACAAGCTTCTGTGCTGTTTGTGGTTTTACGCAAGCGATAGAATTGGCATATGATCTTTTTATCAATACTAAATCATCAGAACAAACAACTTTTTCTGGAAGAATTCCATTTTTAATTTGTGCCAAGGGAGTTGAAAGCCCTGAGCTTTGTTTTGGAAGTGATGTTGTGGGAAAAAAGTGCGGAAGTGTTTGACGATTACCTGTTTCTAGTAGCTCGAAAACATATTGTGGAGTAGGCTGACCTGATTTAACATCAGAATAGACAAGGGCTTTTACAGGAAAGGGAAGATCTGCGGCAATCCAAATTTTATTATCTACACCTTTATGCCATGCTATTATCCATACATTAAAAGTTCCAGCTTGAACTGTAAGGTTTTCTTGGCCAATTGGCTCAGGAAAACTAAGAGAAGTTCTTTCTGGTAAATGAGACAAGTAATCGCTCAAATCCTTTGGAGATTCTTTTGTTGCAAATGAGTTTAACCACGCCAGAGTATTTTTGTAGACGTTAACATAGTCTGCCAGATTAGAGCTATAATTCAATGGATTTGCAGAGGTTGAACTGATGGTAACCACACCTCTCTGCACAATATTTCCATCTAGTGCTACAAATTGAGTAATCCAATTCCCTTCGTTAGTTTGATTCTGAACCCAAAAATCAAGCTCAATAGGTGAACAATTATTCCAGTCAGTAAAGCAGACATTATACCTAAAATAATCACCTTGTTTCAACCCTTTTCCGACATACCAACTTTCAGCAAATACTGAATGGATTGTAAAAACTGATAACAGAATTATTGTTAAAAGTAATGTATGTTGCTTTACGAACATTACATTTTGTCACTCAATTGAGATGAAAAGCATTTGGTTGTAATTATTGATTCCAACAAATCTCTAAAAACCACTCTCTCCTATGACATACACGAAAGCCTTTGAGCTGTCAATGATATTGGTAGTAGTTGCCACCGTTTCGGTTGCAGTAATCTTTGCGATAATCTCTGAATCAAAAACAAATATGAATAATGAATCTCAAATTAAAACCTTCAATTATGATGTTGATTCTGCAAATTTGGTGACAAGACCTCTTTGGGTTGATACATCATTATCCCAAAAGATCATACCATCAAGAACATGCTTTGTGATAAATGACACAAACATAGAAAAATTTCCATTAGGTTTCAAAAATGGATTATCGAATTTCAAATCAAGGAGTGAATCACTTGGGTCTTCTCGTTTTGAGACGGATGTTGGAATTAGTCTGACTCGTGAAGAAGCCTTGAATCTTATTTCACTATATCATTTTAACCTCACCAAGACAATTACTGATAGGAATTCAAAGAAAATCCCAGACAATCAATATGATTTTAGATGTTTCTTTGATTACGAAAGCAATCAGTATTCTATTGACATTCAATTTAGCACTTACTATCCGGATCAGGTAGGTTTCACTAATGTGAACTTTACAACAAATGCCAATGGAAATCCTACCATTACAAATCCCAACATTGTTGTATACAGTAGATTCAACAGTACAATAATTTTTAATAATTATCTTGATAGTGATGTTACCCTTTCAATTACAGGATTAGATGCATATAACGTCAATCCAACAAATGAAACAGTAGAACAGAAAATACCATCTGGAAAATCATTCCAGTTTTACACTAAAAGATTTGGTATTGATAGCTTGTATACGTATTTCATAAAAGAATTCAATCTAAATGGTACTATACTATCAAGAATACCTAGTAATGATTGTATTTCAGAAAAAGAAACAATCTCTCTTTTTTCACAGTTTGGACTTAAACCTGAATTCCCGTCTTATCTTCCAAAAGGACTTGATTACAAATGCCTTCGCTACTTTGATCCTGATCTGAGTTATCGATTTTCCAAAAACCAGACTGAGGTGAAATCAGCTCACGGGTTTGACATGAGGCATTCAGATTTTTATAAAAATGGGGGAATAGAAATTCATTATTCAGTTTTCAATTATGTGGGCAATGGATTCAAAAACCATGTTGTTTTTCCAATCAACTTCTCTAGTCCCTGCGGTAAAGATAGTAATTATTGTAAGGCTTTGAAGATTAATGGGAAAAATGTTACCTTGTCCAACCTTTATTTTCCAAATGATGCATCGTGGGATACTGGTAAGGAACGTTACATGATATTAGGAAATTATTCGTTGGATGAGCTAGTAAAAATCGTACAGTCAATGAAATAAAAAATTGAGGAATTTTATATTGTAATGGTTTTGTTTTCCTTTAAGGGTCATCCTCTCATGTAGATAGGTTGCCAATTATGATCATCTAACACCAAAGCCGTACCATTCTCACTGACTTTGAATGTCTGAAATTCACACGGATAAAATGGAACATAATCTGTATATACAGTATGTGTCATGTTGACCAAGTATTGATCATCTACTTTGATCACAGACAGAGGAATTTTACTATGATGTAATGCTGGATTACATGTGTGGTTGTATTCTTCTGTAGAAACAATGAGGTGTCCATTTCCTCCATCTCCTGATCCGATATGATTAATCAAAACAAGATATTCTATTGCTTGCAATGGATTTTGGATTTGAAAAACATTTTTGTCAAGAGATACTATCTCATTATCTTCTGTCAATGTATAATACTGATGCCAATATCCCAATGGACCCCGTTCACACACAATTCTAAATACGGGATATTTTGGTTCTAGGTAAACTAAATTTACTTTTTCAGGTTTGTATGTAGTAAGAGTATCAGGTCTTGGACAAACTTTTTCATGAATGATTTTTGTATCTGACATTGTAGAATTTAATGCAGAAAACGTAATTGGTTTGAATTTTTCAAAATCTGTGACTATGTTATCTGTGGTTACTGTATTTTTGTTGTCCACAATAATTAAAATTCCAATAATCGTGATTGCAATACCAATTCCTATAACAAGAGCTATTTTCACACAATCGTTACATTGATCATTATCTTAAGCTCTCTCCAACAAATCATACTTTCCGTTATGACGTGAATCGCTAACTTTTCACGCACA
>CAZHDX010000084.1:0-6555 GCA_964531195.1 uncultured Nitrosopumilaceae archaeon | reverse complement strand
TCATAAGAAATGTTACTGTGGAAAAGGATACAGTTAACTAAAATGTAGCCAATTAGATTTATTTTTCATTTAAAAAGATCCTTGCTTGCAACAGTTGCTATAACATTACTTTTAATATCATCCTTTGTTCTGCCAAATACACTTGATGCTTTTGCAGTTGAACCTTGCGAGTCATCAATTGTCAATTTACAGGATACCAATTATCGAGGTCCTGTCTTTTTAGACTCGTACTGGACAGACCTTAGTGCTTCTTCTACCTCAACAGGTACTCCTCTTAAAAAAGAAGTCGGACCACAAGAGGGACCCTCAACATTTGCTGTGGTTTTGGTTAATCGTAGTCCAAACGATATTATCAATGTGCAAGGAGTTCTCAATTTGCCTCCAGGATATGTAGTTGCAGGAACTAGTGGAGATCCATCAACTCAAAATATTTTCAAAACTATACTAAGAACAGGTGTAACAAATCCTGCTGTGGCAAGCTATGATGCCACAGTACCTGCAGGCGCAACTTTTACCTTGTATTTTGATATTGACGTATTAGATAATGCCAAGGTTGGTTTGAATACATCACAACTTGTAGTAAATTATTATCTTGCAGGTGACTTTCAATATTGCAATTCTGCTTTGCTCACAGTACCTTTCTTACTCCCAGGAAAAGTCGTCTTGGACGCAGTCTCTAATACACCAAATCTTATTCCAAACCAAGAAAATACTTTATCAATTTCCTTGATAAACAAAGGCAGTGCAGATGCAACAGGAGTCGTTGCCTCTATAGTCAGCTTGGGTGAAACAAATTCCAAGGGAAGCTCAAGTAGCAGCTCTTCACTGGTGCTGCAATCTTCAACTACACAATTGGTTAATCTTGGACCCAATATGTTTAATATTGGAACAATTCCAGCTCATGGCAAAACAACTATTACAACAACCATATTTCCAAGCAGTACTACTAGTGGTACAATCCAGAACGCACAGCTGCAGCTATTTTATGGAAATGCCTACGGTTACAAGCTTTCGTCAGTAATATCTACTGGGTTGGTAGTATCTCCTGATATTACTACATCTGCGCTGAACATATCATATGCTGACAAAAACTCTTCACCATTATTGACTGCAGGAAAGCTAGAAGACTTGCATTTTACAGTTACAAACAACGGTACATCGACTCTTACTAACGTTGTAATATCTTTAACACCCCCATCTAGTTCGTTAAGTGTAGTCGGAGATTCAAAATGGACCATACAGACCCTCAAACCTGGTGACACTCAGGAGTTGTCAACCAAAGTATTTGCAGGAACCAACATGATTAGTACCCCTGCATCATTTTCTGTTGCTGCAAATTATGTATCAGACGGTGTGGCAAAAACCGATACTCTCAATCTAGGTGCCTATGTTATTGGTGATATCAATATACAAGTAAACGATTTGTCTGTAAATTATGTAGGAAATGAAGCCAATCTTGTAGGGAATCTTTTGAATCAAGGCAGCACTACAGGATTGTTTACCAGTATTCAATTACTCCATCCTGAAAAACTCTTAAATGGTACTGGATTTAATGGAACAAGAAATGGTGGAGGTGGCCGCATATTTGGGGCAGCACCAGGAGCGCAAGGAGAAACCACTCAGGGACAATTTGGTCAAGACCAAAGTAATCAACAGTTTGGTCAAGGTCAAAGTGGTCAAGGACAATTTGGTCAAGGTCAAGGTAATCAGGGACGTTTTTCATTTAGAAATAATGCTAGTGCTTCTGCAACTCCGCAATACCTTGGGGATCTTACAGCCAATTCACCAACTCCCTTTAGTATCCCGCTCTCTGGTTCAATAAATAGAGGAACTTATCCAGTTTCGTTTAAAGTCACATATGCTGACGATTTAAAACAATTCCATCAGGTTACACTTAATGGAACTTTACATGTGCAACAACTTTCAACATCTACTGATAATACTAGAAGGAGTGCTGGCTTTGGTGGTGTAGGCATGATGTTCTTCTATCTCCCAATAACAGGTGCATCGGCTGCAGCAGCAACCTTCTTTGTAATGAAAAAGCGAAAATCATCAACAAAGATGGTTGAAAAAAATAAAGATATTGATCTAGAATCACTACTTGATGACTCTGCCAAAAAGTGATATGCGATGTTTTTAGGAGAAATTTTTTCATTATCTTATGAAGCTCTGAAGGATAGAAAGATCCGTTCTATTCTTACTATATTGATGGTAGTTGTCGGGAGTAGCTTGATGGTTGGACTAAATGGTCTCAGTGCAGGTCAAAGTGCGTTTGTAAGTAGACAGCTAAACCAGCTGGCAGATAACGTACTTTTTGTTGGTTCTGGTCAACAGAACTTTCGGTCAGAAACTGCTTCGGCATCAATTATTATTAACAGTGTAATGGTAAGCAAAATCAAATCACTTCCATATGTTCAAGATGTAATTCCAGAATATACAGGATCAGTATCGATTAATTCTCAGGGAAATACACTGCGTTCATCCGTAGTTGCACTTGATCCTCAAAAATTGACAATGATAGTGCCAAATATCCAATTCGTAGATGGATCTACAACAAAGCCTAATGATCGTTCTGCAATGATAGTTGGTGATAGTATTGCAAATCCGCCAGGTTCTACCACTCCTCTAATATCGCTTGGTCAGACTGTAAAGATAACATTTAGTTTTACTGATGCTAATGGCAATCCACAAAAGGAATCACGAACCTATGTGGTGTCAGCTATGATGCAACCAACAGGATATAATCAGTATGATAGAGCAGTTATTATAAACGAAGATTCTGGAAACTCACTTTTTCACAAATCAGGCAAGTTTGATACTTTGGTTGTCGCAGCCCAATCTTCTGACTCTGTAGATACTGTGCAACAAGAAATTACTGGTATCTATGGCAGTACACTAGGAGTTACCACCCCTAAAGCACTTATTGCTATTAGACAGAATTTCACTCAAGGAAATAGCGCCTTTATCCTAAGCATTGGAGTAATAGCATTAGTTGTTGGAGCTGTTGGAATTGTCACTACTTTGTATACTTCTGTTACCGAAAGAATAAGAGAGATTGGCACAATGAAAGCTATTGGTGCACAAAACAGAGACATTCTATCATTATTTTTAGTTGAAGCAGTATTGATTGGGATTTTGGGTGCTACTGCAGGATCTCTTGCAGGTATTGGAGCTGGCTATGCATTAAGTTCTATTTCATTTAACCCTGGTGGAAACGCAACAAGTATCTCTCCAATATTTCTCCCAGTTGATATGATAAAAGTTTGGATCCTTTCAGTAGTATTGAGTATCGGCGCTGGATTGTTTCCTGCATGGAAGGCATCATTGATGTCTCCTATGGTTGCATTAAGAAAAGAGTGATTCTCACTGCGTGATTCATAATATAATTTGTAAATTAAAATTTTTATGCAAAACGTTTTACGATTGGCAGGCACGAATCAATTATTCTTAATACTTCAGATCGTACAACATTTTTGTCAATCGATAACCATACTCTGTTTTTTTCTATTGCAAATGAGATTGTTTGTGCTTTTTCCCTTTCTTCCCAATTAAATTGAACTTCTCCCATCTGCCTATCAAATTGAGCTTCCATACCTGTTCTTATTGCAATATGTGAAAATTGATGCAGTGTGTTTTTGGTATTTAGGAGGGGTTTTAGACCCTGTCTTCTATCATAGGCAGTTAACTTTCCATTCTTATCAATCACTCCAACAAATCTAATAAAAGGGCTTATTGAACGGATTTTTTTTGAAATATTTTCTGCACTTTTTTTATTCAATAAGGAGTTTTTTTATATTTGCTATTTAATCTTTAAGGGTGACAACTATAGTTTAATTCTATAGTAGTCCCATCTTTCGGGATCAAATTGCTTTACGAATTCAATCTCCTCGTTTCTTTTAATTCGGTTTTGAACTACTTCCCTTAAAGCAAAACTAGACAAATACTTGTATCTTTTAGCATAAGCTTGCATTGTAAATAATAATCGCATTTCTCGTCCTCCTCTTTGGCCCCAATATCCCATTTTGAGAGCAAGCGGCTCTAAAAATACACTATTATAGGTTCCATAATTTTCATCTTTAATCTCATTTCGAAGTTTATATCCCTCAAGAGGACCTCCCTTTGCAAAACCAATTATTGGTCCATTCTCACTTTCTAATCTTAGAGTATTCAAAATTGTACTGGGATCTTTTATTGACTCAGCGAAATTTTCTTTTTTAAATTGTAAAGGGGTAGGCAATTCTTTGTAAATCTTAAACAAAGAGTCAATGAATTCATTGTCTTGTCTCCTTGCTGTTGATTCTATTGTTGGAACTAGTTTTGCGTTATCATAAACAAATGATGCATTGATCTGAATTTCCTGTTCTCGTAATTTCATAAAAGACAATACATTATCCATGAATGATTTTCTCATATGTTTTGGCAGAGAATGCAAAATTCTTTCGCACATTTCAGATTCAGAATTGAGAAGGTCTTCAAAATAAGCAACAGATCTACGCACTATAAAATAAGGATGCCATGCCAAAGCATGAGCATTCCTTTTTGCCATCTCCATTGCTTTGGAAAAATCACCAAGGGCATACCCTCCAACTCTATCAGCAACTGAAAGAAACCATCCTAGTTTTTTATAATGTTCTTTTTTCTTGGGGTTTTTTATTATTATGTCTGATAAAGCAAAATAATCATCAATGTGCTTTTCAGCATCTTCTTGTAACTTGTCTTTCCAAGGATATGTAGTCCTTAAGATTAGGGCAGCTACTATGTTTGGATCAATATGAGCATCTTTTAACAAATCTGAAAGTTTCTTATCCCTAATAACAAACCTTACAGCGTCTTCTTCATGAGGTTTGTCAACTTTTTTCTGCGGATCATAATCATGAAAAAGTGCCGCAACAAAAAGATAAGCAAGATCTTCTTTTGAAAAATTAGACTGCAAAGTTTCCCACTGTGCGGCAATCAATGTTACATAGGTTACTTCTAATTCATGAATTATGTTGTGATAACCATAATAATCTGCACCTAATCCATGAGATTCAAATAATTCTATTGTATAATCTAATATTTCAGAATAACAAGATTGATTGAATCCATTTTCATTCATTATCCTTCGAATTTCATCAGCTAGTGTAATGGTATTCTGGAATTCTAGCAACGGGATCTAGATGTATAACTTGGTTTTAAAGAATACGAAATTTTGCTGCTCAATGAAACCTTGACTAACATATTTGTTTAAAAAAATCACATCAAACACTACCTTAAGGAGTTAATCTGTTAAAATATAATCTCACATTAGGTCTATAAAAGTAATAAATTATTACTGCACCAACGGTTAGTTCAAGCATTACACCGATGATTTTACTATAGGTATCTGTCATGTCAGGAAATAAAAAGTAAATTACTCCAACTGAAACACTAAACAGAGTTTGAATAATTGTTATTTTCCATGCCCATCTTTTTCCCTGGAGAATTCCAATACCAATAATAATACCAGCAATTCCGGCAAGTATTAACCAAGTGATTAGAATATAGCTGAAACCACTATCTAAAATTTTAAGGAAAATTGATAATCCGTGAATGCTAGCGAAATTATCGAGATAGACCCTTAGGTGTTGAGTAGTGATTAAAATTAAAACGCCACATAGGATTGTTATTGCTCCTTCTGCTAGATATAACAAACCCCTTATAGTGACACCTAGCGGTCGCTTGAATGATGTAGAAGTCATATATTACTACAAGTATATTCGACGGTTGGAAAAAATCTGTAAGACAAGCTAATTTACCATTGACTTTTGGCGATCGATTATGTCAAAAATCTCGTCACTCATTTCCGAGATAGAATCGTTTATTTTTGAAAACTGTGAATTTGTCAAGTCGTCCATTTCATTGAATTTTAATTTCAAAATTTCTATACCAATTTTGATTACACAAAGATTATACATCAAAGAGCTTCTGTTGTGTTCATTCTCTACCAAAAATTTTTCATACTTGTCATTATTGTTTGATGGAGATTTGATCTCCACCATCATATCTGATAATGCATTTAGCATCCCCAGACTTTCCTCCCACCCATCCATATCTCTCGTTCATTATCAACGCAATTTCATATAAAAAACTGTTCTTCCAAAATTGGTATTGATAAATCTAGGTCATGACAGATCAAAAAATTGATTATTTTTCATTATCTAAAATTTGTGTCCAAGAATTAATTTAGTATTATGCTTATTGTAAGCACTAGTTACTAAAGAAAAATGATCAGCCTAGGGATCTAGAATGTTTCTGAGTATGCGGCCTTTCGCCTGGGAATTTTCTTCTCATGTGACCTGAAGGTCGTCCATGAAGTAATTCCAAAAACCAAGCCTCATGCTCAATCTCTTCTCTTAAGATATCCTTTGCTATATCATAAGTAGCAAAATCTTTGTTAAAGGTAAGATTGCACATCTTGTTCCAATTTACTAAAGCACCTTGTTCTGCTTTGAAACATTTTTCAAGAATTGCTTTAATGTTTGTTTTTTTGTTGGGCAATTGAAGAAACTACAATCCAGTAATTTTAATAATTTT
>CAZHDX010000083.1:0-6618 GCA_964531195.1 uncultured Nitrosopumilaceae archaeon | reverse complement strand
CTATGCGTTCGCCTGCAAAGCGAATCTATAGGGGTTCGAATCCCTTCCTCACCTTCAATATTATATTATAATAACCAACTTTTCTAAATATAGCAATTTTTAATCATGTTAGTTTGATAGAACGTTCAAATGGTCTGTTAGAATTTATTCCCGGTGCTCGTCCTGTTTTACAACAAAATCCAAATGGGCAACCACTAGAAGGATTTGCACAAAATATCCGAGATAGTTTAAGAGAATATTCTGAAAATGCACAAAACGAAATAGAAAAGGGACATAACTTTCTTCACTGGGTACTCACACGAGTATTTGAAGCAACAGAAGATGATGCTACTGATGCGATAATTGACGGTGCAAATGATCTAGGTATAGATGCATATCTTCCTGTTGATTTTTCCGATGATAAAATTTATCTTTTTCAATCAAAATACGGTACTTCTCACTCTATGGAAGCAATAGCTAAATTCAAAGAAGATGTACGAAATTTACAATATAGAGATATCTCAAAAATGCGTCCTGAATTAGCCCATCTGGTTACACAAATATTGGAAAAAGATCTAAAAATTGAATGTGTTTATGTAACAGATCAACTTGTTAATTATCCAAATCCTGATTCTGTAGAGATATTTGATATCGATGTAATAATTCAACGACTATGGGACAGGATAAAAAAACCTGCAGCAGGTAAACAAGCTAAAATAAAACTTGAAAGCAAATTAAGATATCAAAATACTTTACTTGGAATTTTAAAATTAAGGGAATTAACAAATTTTGTTACTAAAAACCGAGATTATGTGTTTGAATCTAATATTAGACAATGGATGCAATTCAAGACAACTGTGAATAAAGGACTTAGGGAGACACTTCAAGATTCTCCTAACAAATTTTTCTATTATAATAATGGAATCACGATTGTTGCAAGCGATTTTGAAGAATTAGAGGATAATGGAATACTTTTACACGCACCACAAATAGTAAATGGGGCTCAAACATCAAATTCTATTTTAGATCATGCAAAGCGTACACATAATCTAGAGGGAAGTATAACGGTAACAATTATCAAAGCAGCAGATGAGCAAGATCAAAATAATATTACGAAATATAGGAATTCTCAGAATGCAGTGAGAGGGAAAGATCTAGTTTCACTCATGGATTTTCATAAATCCATCAAATCTCAAATGGAAAATTTTGGTTATTTCTATGAAATTCAAGCTGGTTCTTTTGATATAAAGACAAAATCACAACAAAGTGAGTTTAGCGGTGATTCTACTTTTAACAAATACCTTCCTGAAAACCACAAAAAGGTAGTTGTTGCAAAAGATGCAATACAGGTTTTTGTAGCTGGTATTGAACAACGTCCTACAGAATCATATAGCTCTCCCGCACAATTTTTGCCACGTGGTAGCAAATATGATGAAATCTTTAATGAAAAATTAAAAGATGATTTCAGATTACTTCTTTATCCCTATCTTGTAAAAGAATATGCCAAATTAATACTGAATTATGGAAAAAAAGGTGGACATAAAACAAAAAGATATGCAACTCTCTTCTTTGTCTCGGTGTATTTCAAAATTGTACATGAGAAAATTCTACTTTCAAAAGATGATTTTAAAGAAGATATAGGAAAACTTGAACCTATTTTTAAAAGTGTAAAACTCAATCAACGAATTCTGAAACTTACTGATACCATTGTAACTAAATTCCTTGATGACACCATTGTCGATGATGAGATGACTGCTGCAAATACCTATCATAACTTCTTTTCCCATCATGTATGGCAGGATTCTATGATACGAGTTATTGACAAGAAAATAAAACAAGAAGAAGATGAAATAGAAAATATAAAAAAAATAGTTCAGGACCTCCTTTAAGTTTTTTTAAATAAATAGCGGCAGATGGGTGACCGATAAGGTCTCTTGCAGGAGGTCCGCATCTAGCCATCCAGTCTACCGCAATTCTCTTCTATAAGGCAGTAGTATATAACATGATTAATATCATTTTAAATTGATTTTTAATAAAAATGAGTTTGTAAAATTACATTTCTTGTGCATTGTCAAATACTATTACTGCATATTTTCTTCAAGTTTGAGTATGGCAAATAAATTTTCTTCTGTATCTGTGCATATAGCAAAGTTTCCTATTCCGGGAATTGATGTATTAGGCTTGATTATTTTTCCACCACTTGATTGAATCTTTTTCAAGTATTCATCAATAGATGACACATCGATATAATTTATCATTCCACTAGGTTGACCTGTCATTTTTTTCATGAGGCCACCGTTTATTCCAAGTTGTTTCTCTTCCCCCGTCTTAATCATCCAATATTCCCAAAGTCCATCCCATTTGTCAAACTTCCATCCAAAGATTTCACTATAGAACTTCTTAGCCCTAGCAAGATCATCTGCATATACTTCAAAATGCAATACTCTCGGCATATGACTAATTGCTTCACATAATATATTATGTTTAAGTAGGATTTTTATAACGAAATTTGGAAAATATTATTACATTGGAAGAAAATCAAAAGTGCTCAATCTGTAATGGATTATTAGATCATATTTATCGGCCGATGGAAAACTGGGACATTAAAGGATTTTTATGTAGCAAATGTTATTCAAAAAAAATATATGAATTCTATCCTGGCACGCATGAACGAGTAAATAAATCCTAAATCATCAATGACCAGCCAGTCATAATTTTATTTTTATGATGATCATCCCCTATTCCTGTTGCATATCTCCACACAAAAGGAGAAGCAGTTTTCATTTTATCTTTGATTTGAACCAGTGATTCTACTTCTTGATTCACATTAGTAACGCTAGTGCTGCAACTTTCACAAAATTTGCATTTTGAATCCAAAATAATAGGAGTTGATTCTATTATTGGATATGCTTTACAAGCAAGAGGTCTATCTTCGTATATTTTACAATTGTATCCTCCATGAGGAGACCTCTCTGCACTTTCTGTGTCCAAAAAAGGACATGTATTGCCATTTGATTCTCTCCCCATTAGTTGATAAGCAATAATTTTTGTTGGCTTCTCAAATTTTTCATTTGAAACACCAATCCGGGGAAGGATATTGACTTTTAGATTTTGGTTCTTTGCACACAATTCTATTTTTTTTACTTCCTCTGGCAAAATTAGAACACCAATTTTACCATATTCTATTGAGGGATAATATTCTCGTTCAATGCAGCACTTGGAACAATCTTTTACGCATTTAAATTTCATATATTGTTATGAAGAATAGGTAAAAGTCTTGTATTAAGACATCTAAAGTATTATAATCCTGTAAGTAAGGTGCAATTCAGCGCAATACCCATATACCACAATAATATATCACGAAATATGGTTACGTATAGAACCAGTATGCAGATAGTCAGAGATTTACTCTCCGTTACTGAAGAAAGTGGGATAAATGGCATAAATGTTACATCCCTGTTAACAAAAGCTAATCTTTCGCATTCTAGACTAAGCAAATTCATAGGTAATCTTACAGGTGCAGGTCTAATAAATAAAATTGAATTTGACGGCAAAAATGCATTTGTCATAACTCCTAAAGGTAAACAATACTTGGAATCTTACAAGAATTTCAAAAGTCTTGCGGATTCCTTCGGTCTGGATCTCTAAAATAAAGAATCCAAAAGCTGATTGGAAGGAATTTTGTTTTTAAATTATATTGTACTTTAATTATAAAAATTTATGAGCAAAATACTAGAAGCCATTGGTTTTGCTTTAATTGGTGGAATGATTTATGCTATGTTTGGTGGAGGAGCAAATGGTCCAATATGGCTTCTCTTTTGGCTTTGTGCTGTCGGTACTTTGGGAATTGTTCTTTTTCGAGCAAAAAAGAAAAAATCCAAAACAAACATTTGAAAATTTCTGAATAAATTTTTGATCAAACAACCTTTTATACAATTGATCTTTTGTTTAATTATTCAAAAAGAAAAATACCGACAGATCTATAAGGGTGGATATTGGTGTAAGTGAAGAGGGAGATGTCAGAGATTTCAGGATGGTGGAAGGGATTGGGGAAAGAGCTTGAAATTGATATAGAAACTCTAGAGGAATCTGAAAAAAATATACTTGGATTATAGGATTTTTTTATAGATCTCTGATTGAAAATTTATTTTGTTAAAAATAGATAACAAATCTTGAAAAGCCTCGAGTGGGATTCGATCCCACGACCTAACGCTTACGAGGCGTTCGCTCCACCAGGCTGAGCTATCGAGGCAATGTTCGCAATGTCATGAGAGTTTATAAAAAGCCTTTGTGTCTTTGATTCAGTGAAAATATCTATTTCTGGTATGAGAGGAATTTTTGGTCATGACCTTAATCTCTCTGATGTGATAAAATTTTGCAATAATTTTTCTGTTTTAGTAAAGTCAAAAAAATGTGTTATTGGTAGAGATACTAGACCTTCAAGCAAAATTATGAGTGAGGTTGCAATCGCTTCTCTAATGGATAGGGGATTGGATGTATATAATTTAGGAATTGCCCCAACACCTGTTGTTTTTCGAGAATCTAGAAGGTACGGCAGCGGAGTGATAATTACATCATCACATAATCCTTTGCAATGGAATGGTCTAAAATTTATTATTCAAGGAAGAGGCATAAATGAAAAAGAATTAGGCCAAATTACAAAGAAAAACAAGTTTTCAAAGGAAAAGATTGGTTCTGAATTCCAAGAGCATTCTGATTACATATCTGATGCCATGAAATTAATTGGAAAGGTAACAGGAATGCCAAAAATTGCAGTTGATGTTGGAGGTGGCGCAGCTTATGAAACTGCACCAAGAATGCTTGAAAAACTTGGCTGCAAGGTAAAAATACTTAATGGAACACCGGGAGTCTCTTCTCATGGTCCTGATCCAACCTCCGAAGATTTGGTTGAATTAAGCTCAGCAACAAAAAGATGTGAGATAGGATTTGCATTTGATTTGGACGGCGATAGGTTAGTAATTGTAAAAAATGGTAAAAAACAAAGCTCCGATGTAACTTTAGGATTAGGTGTTGCAAAGGCACTTGATATGGGGTACAAGCGTTTTGTTTTAAGCATAGATACTAGTGTTTCCATTGAGAAATTTATAAAAATACACGGTGGTCAAGTACAAAGATCAAAAGTAGGAGAAGCTAACGTTGTCGATTTAATGATAAGGACTCGTGCACAAGCAGGAGGTGAGGGCAGCAGTGCTGGATTTATCTTACCAGAATTTAACATGTGTAGAGATGGTATACTGACTAGCGGATTTATATCTGCAATGCTTGGAACAAAAAACTTTGCTGAAGTTATGAAATTTATGTTAGAGTATATCCAATTAAGATCAAAGATAAAAGTAGAATCAACATTTCATCAAAAAACTCTCCAAATTTTGTTAAAAAAAATAAAAAAGCAATACAGTGAGATAAATACACTTGATGGAATAAAATTGATCCTTGATGAAGATAGCTGGGCTTTAGTGCGGCAATCAAATACCGAACATATCATTAGGATATCTTCAGAATCAAACGATTTATTGAAAACAAAGAGCATTCAAAAACAAATCACAAAGTTAGTAAATCAAAGCTATGAAGAAGCCAGACGAATTAGAAATAATTAGAATATTTCAGCAAAACTTTGGCAAAAAATCAAAATTTGTACCAGAGGACGTAGAAATTTTAAAGATGAAAAAATGTAATCTTGTGATCAAGTCAGATATGTTAGTTGAAAATACTGACGTACCTCCGGGGATGAAAATTCATGAGATTGCAAGAAAAAGTATTGTTGCATGCGTCAGTGATTTTGCATGTAAAGGAGTGGCGCCTAGATATGCTACTGTTTCTATTGCTCTTCCTAAGCATTTTTCTCGAAATAAAATTATGAAACTTGCGCATGGTTTTTCTCTTGCATCAAAAGAATTTGGTCTTGAGATTATTGGAGGTGACTTAAACGAAGGAAAAGAAATAGTTATAGAAGTATCTATGTTTGGTCTCTCAAAAAAAATAATCAAAAGGAGTGGTGCTAAGATCAATGATATTATCATTACCTCTGGCCCATTTGGATATTGTTCTGCAGGTTTGAAAATCATATTTGATCATCTTCATGCAAATTTACATTTTATTAGAAAGTGTAAACAACATATCGATAGGCCAACTCCCAGATTGGGTTTTGGTTTAAAAATTACTAATTACCTCTCGTCTGCAATGGATTCAAGTGACGGATTGTCTATTACTCTAAATGAAATGAGTAGACAAAGTAAAAAAAAATTTGTAATTACAAATCTGCCTACTTTAAGTGATGTTGAAGAATTTGCAAAGATAAATAAAATAAAGTTAATGGATCTTGTTTTTTGTGGCGGAGAAGAATATGAAATAGTTGATACCGTCTCAAAAAATAAATTAACACAAATAAGACAAATCGCAAAACTCTGCAAAATTCCGTTGTTTGAAATTGGATATGTTACTAAAGGCCAAAACGTTGTGTATTGTAAGGAAAATAAATTAATTCCGGTTAAAAAATGTGGGTGGCTTCATTTCAGATCCTAATGTTTTTTAACACCATCAGAGCTTTTTGAATTTTTTTCATAACAAAGAGCTAAAGAAACACGGGAAAAGGACCATAACTATAGTAGTATTAATAAA
>CAZHDX010000082.1:0-6674 GCA_964531195.1 uncultured Nitrosopumilaceae archaeon | reverse complement strand
AATTACAGAATCAGGTTTGCTAAAAATTGTTCTTGGAGTCCGAATTAATGGATATATTGCTGATACAGCGGTGACTGTATGCTATGATCCTAATTTTGATTTCCTAGTTCAAGCAGCAGAAGCTTCACTAAAAGAAGCCATGTCCATTATTAGAGTAGGCGCAAAATCAAGTGATGTAGGAAAGGCAATAGAAAATACAGCAAAACAGATGGGATGCATTCCAATAGCGAATTTAAGCGGACATTCTCTGGAACGTTACACTATCCATGCAGGAAAATCAATTCCAAATATTTGGTCAATTGGATCTTTTTTGTTTTTGGGTACTGAAACTTATGCATGTGAACCCTTTGTTACGACAAAAGAAGGACTAGGGTTTGTACGTGAAGGAAAGACAAGGAATATTTTTTCATTAGTAACAAGGAAAAGAGCGAAGGATCCCGAGGCAGACAAGCTTGTCGAATATATCTGGGAAAAATTTAACATGCTACCTTTTGCATTAAGATGGCTTGTTCCAACATGGGAAGAAAAAAAAGCAAGAAATTTGTTAGAGAAACTTGTCGGAAACAAGATAATTAGATCTTATCCAGTATTAGTGGAGGCCAACGGACAAAGAGTGGCTCAGGCTGAACACACATTTATCCCCCAGGAAAATGGTATTACAATTACAACAATCTAGGAACTTTTTTCACCAAAAATTTTAGAAATTGCTAGTTGACCCTTGCATGACGAACACGATTCAGTTTTTTTAAAGACATAGTCACCTTCTTTGAATTTCCTCTTAGAGATTGCTTTGCATGAATCACACTGTTCAAGCGTGTATGGTATTATGATCTCTTCTTTTTTTCTTTTAAAAATCATTGCGAAACTCCTATAGTATTTCCAACTCCAATTAGTAGAATCGATTGCCCAGGTTTTGTGTTGTCTTTGATAAATTCATGAATTTGTGTAGTCACATTTTCTGCAGAATCTGCAATCTCCTTTTTCATAATAGTGATTGCTTCTTTAATTGATTGTTTTATTACTATAGCATGAATTGGAATCCTGTGTTTTGTTGCAACTTCCTCAATTTGATATCTGTCAGTTCCAATACCTCCAATTGCAGCTCCAAAACCTTGAGATACTGTGCCAGAATCCTCACCTTCAAGTTTTAGAGCAGCATCAATCATAACTATTACATCAATAGTTGTTTCTGAGAGAATCCTCTCGAGTGCATCTCCTGGTCTTCCAACTGTAGCAGCTGGACCTTCAGCCTTCATCAGATAGAGTTTCCTTCCATCAAGTTCTTTTTGACTCCACACCGTTTCAAATGCTGCAGTTTTCTTTTCTGTTTCAAGCATCATTTTTCCTACTATCATTGGACCAATACCATCACCAATTGGCTGTCCTTGTCTAAAGGCAGGAACTGCAGTTTTGAGTGCTTCTGCTTCTTCCATAATGAAAGGTATCATCATTTGCAATGGCAAAATGAGGGGAAAGTTATTTTGTTTTTTTGCTGTAAGATATAGGTGACGTACCATTTTGTGAAGCATGTGCAGGGTAGTAACAGCTTCTAAAATATTTTCTATCTTGCTTGCTTCAAGTGAATTAATGTCCGACGATAATGCTTTGACCTGAGTTCTAGTGTAATCTTCTCGCGAACGCATGATATGCCTTATCTTTTGAATTATTCCATTTGGATCTAAATCAACTGGCATTATTGTAAAGTATTCCAGATACCTGTCAATTTTTGCCGAAGGATCGATTGTAGGTTTTATCGTTGTTTTTATATAATCAAGTAATTCTTTTCTTGTTTCATCCTTGTAGGTTTTTAATTTTTCAAGAGATTTATTAATTTCAGATGATGTGATTTGGAGCTGAATCTTTTGTCCATAAAACATGAATAGAACAATTGGTACTATCCAGACAAGCCACATTAATGGATTGGAATTATCATTAGAATTGAAGAGTTTGTCAATATTAATTCCTAGAAAATCCAAGTAAATACAAATCCTCGTTTTGCCAAATTAAATCTTTGTTAAAACCATGAACAATTTAAACTTCATATTAGAAATATTCAGGTATTGAAACCAGACAATGTAGGAAACAAGCTAAAACAACTTCTTCAATGTGACGTGTTATTTGATGACTATACTAGAGATTTTTACTCTGTGGACGCAAGTTCGTACGTAGTAAAACCTCTTGCTGTTACTTTTCCAAGAAATGAGACAGATATCATCAAAATTCTACAGTTTGCTTCAAGAAACAAAATTTCAGTGACACCAAGAGGTGCTGGAACTGGTCTTGTAGGAAGCGCGCTAGGGAGAGGAATTATTATTGATTTAAAAAATTTTGACAAGATCAAAATTTACCCAAAATATGTCCAAGTGGAATCAGGTGTTCTTAAAGGAGATATGGATAAAAAATTAGAGAAAAAATTCAAGTTTTTTGGTCCAGATCCATCAATTGGGTCACATTGCACAATAGGAGGAATGATTGGCACTAATGCCAGCGGAAGCCATTCTTTAAAGTATGGCAGTGTCATCGACAATTTGATTCAAGTTAGAATAGTAACTTCAAACGCCAAGATAGTTACTTTACCATCAAGATCTGGATTTGATAAGAAGATATTAAATTTGATAAATCCAAACCTTCAAAAAAAATTTCCTTGTGTATCAAAAAATTCTTGTGGCTACAGATTAGATAAGATATCCAAAGAAAATGATCTGCAAAAAATTATTGCTGGCTCTGAAGGTACATTAGGAATAATCCTTTCAGCAAAGCTAAAAATTTTTCCGTTTCCAAAAAATAAAATTTTAATCATCCTAGCCTACAAGAGTTTAAGTCATGCTGCAATTGACGTGGCAAAAATAATAAAGCTAAGGCCTTCTGCTCTGGAATTAATTGATAAAAATATAATTAAGCACATTAATTCAGATTTTCCAGCAAATACTGGATGCATATTATTTGTGGAATTTGATTCTAATATACAAAAAAACACAAGTAAACTTGTCAAAACAACTGGTGGAAAGATAATCAGAACTATCACAAAAAACAAAGAAGTGAGAAGATGGTGGAATATTAGAAATTCAGCTTTAGGAATAAGCCTAAGAAGTCTAAGCCCAAACCAATGTTTACCCACTTTAATTGAAGATACAACAGTTCCAGTTGACAAGCTTCCCTCACTTATTGGCATTATCAACAAAGTCTCAAAAAAATACAAATTAGATATAATTGCGTATGGTCATGCTGGGAATGGCAACATCCACATAAGACCTATAATTAATAATAAAAATAAAAAATTAACAAAAAAAATCACTGTAGAGTTTTTTTCTAAAGTAATAGAAATTGGAGGATGCATAACAGGTGAGCATGGAGATGGTTTAGCTAGATCTCAATTTGTAAAATTACAATATGGTAACAGGATATATTCTACTTTTAAAAAAGTTAAAAAAGAATTTGATCCAGAAAATATTCTAAATCCAGGCAAAATAATCACGAGTACATAAAAAATCTGAACTTGTGATAAAGGAATTATTTAATTTTCGTTCCAAGTGGAACATCTTCATTCACTGTCAACCAAAACGGCTTGTCATTTACATCTGCAGCCAATAACATAGCGTTTGATTCAATCCCCCCAATCTTTCTTGGTTCTAAATTTGCAATAACAACAACCTTCTTACCTATCAGATCTTCTGGCTGATAATATTCTGCACCGCCGATTATTAATTGCCGCCTTTCTTCACCCAAATCAATTACTCCCTTCACAATTCTTGATTTTCCTGGAATTTTTTCTACATCTACTATTTTCGCTATTCGAATATCAAGTTTGGTAAAATCGTCGTAGGTTATATTTGACATAAAATAATTGATTTTGCCACATTAAAATTGATTTCGAAATTAGTTTTATGAAAGAATGATTTTGATTTTTCAAACATTAAGACTAATATGTAGATTAGAGAGATTTTCCACATGGTCCTAATAGAAAGCGTTGTTGAGATAAGTGCATCACTTGAAAAAGTTTGGGAAATAATTTCAGATCTTGATTCAGAACCCAAGTTTTGGAAAGGCACTAAAGAAGTAAGAAACATTTCAAAACAAGATAATGTCATCACTCGAGAGGTAACAATTGCCTTCAAAGATTCCAAGTGTCTTCAAACAGTGACCATATATCCCAAAGAAAAAATTGTGGCTGAGTTTACAAAAGGTGTGATAAACGGAACAAAGACACTGGTTTTAACCACAAAAGATAACACAACAAAACTACAGGCAGTTTGGGACATGAAACTTTCAGGGATGATGGGAATGTTTACTGGAATGGTTAAAAAACACATTCAAAGTGGTACTGATCAAGCACTTCAAAGTATAAAACAAGAAGCAGAAAAGTGATTTTATGGAAATTTTTGTTGATGTTTTTAATTATATTCTAGCAGCGATTTTAATTGGAGTTGCTATAACGTGGACATTATTGATAAAATCAATGTGGATCTCATTTAGAGATTCACCTTTTTTAGATAAATTTAACGCGACAAATATTTCAAAACCAAAAGTATCAATCATTTTGCCTGCAAGAAATGAAGAAGACTTTATTGAAAAATGTCTTACCTCTTTATTAGATCAAGACTATGAAAATTATGAAATAATAGCAATCGATGACAGGTCAGATGACAGAACTGGAGAAATAATTAAAAAAATGATGGAAAAAAATTCAAAATTGATTTATGTTTTGGCAGACCCAAAACCAGATGAATGGATGGGAAAAAATTGGGCCTGTATGAAAGGCTTCGAAAGATCTACTGGAGAACTATTGCTTTTTACAGATGCAGATACAAATCATTCAAAAAGTATGATTTCTCTTTCAGTTTCTCATCTTTTAAGCGAGAATCTTGACGCTCTAACTGTAATTCCGAAATTGCGTTGTTTGGATATATGGACCAAATTTAGTCTTCCAATGCTTTCAACCTTTTTGCATACCAGGTTTTCAGCTTTACGGGTAAATGATGCTTCAAAAAAGACAGGTTATTTCTTTGGTAGTTTTTTCATAATTAAAAGAAAAACGTACCAAGATGTAGGAATGCACGAAGGTGTGAAGGGAGAAATAGTAGAGGATGGCGCCCTCGGAAAAAAAGTCAAAGAATCTGGTTACAGACTAAAAATGGTTCGAGGCGAGCATCTAATTGATGCAATATGGGCACGTGACAGATCTTCTCTATGGAATGCCTTGAAACGCCTGATGATTCCTCTTTATTTGCAAAATAAGAATATAGCAATTGGAATTTTCTTTGCAGTTTTATTTTTACTGTTTGTTCCATTTCCAGCATTAGCCTATTCTGTAATCTTTTTTAATTTGGACGGATCATTTTTGATGCTTTTTGCAGTCTCAATTTTGACAATCATACTTCTTTATACAGCTGCAATTTTAGAAGTAAAAAAAGGTCTAGATCTAGATTTAATATACTCTATACCTAGCCCAATCGGAAGTTTTATTATAGTATGCGGCTTTGCTGCTGGAATTTTGCAAGCAAAAAGCAATACTGCAGTAATGTGGAGGGGAAGAACATATTCGATGGTAGATCAGATCCAAAATTCAATTAGTTTGTAAAGCAAGAAATATACACAAATCAACAATACATTTGAATTATTGGATAAAACGACTGCAATTCTTAGCGGTGTTTATGGTGGAATAATATTGCTACTAGTTTTTGTTTTTTTTATATCACCCCAAAATGAAATTACAAATGAACATTTATTTCCAAATTTAATTAATTTTGATAACTCTGGCCAAAATGTGTCTAATAATTCAGGATTGTCTCTTGCTGATCTCTTTGGAAAATCAGATCCAGGAGTGGTTCAAGTAATTGTTCGTAGAACAAATGATACATCAAGCAGCAGAGAGCTTGGTTCTGGAATAGTTTATGATCAAAAAGGCGACATTATAACAAATAATCACGTCATCAAAGATGCTGAAAAAATTACAGTAACATTTCACGAGGGAAATTCTCTTTCAGCAAGCCTTGTCGGAGCAGATCCTTTTGCAGATTTGGCTGTTATCAAAGTAAAACCGAACAATTTATCTTTGCATCCATTGTCGCTTGGAGATTCTTCAAAGTTACGAATAGGCGAATCGGTTGCAGCAATAGGAAGTCCTTTTGGACTATCTGGTTCTATAACATCAGGAATCATTAGTCAAGTGGGGAGATTGCTGTCTACCCCTGATACTGCTTCATTTTCAATACCCAATGTTATTCAAACAGATGCTGCCATAAACCCCGGTAACTCTGGTGGACCCTTGCTTAACTTGCAAGGACAAGTAATCGGAATCAACACAGCAATCCAGTCAGAGACAGGAGAATTCTCTGGGATAGGATTTGCGATTCCATCAAATACCATTAAAAAAATTGTTCCAGCTTTGATAAAAGATGGGCATTACAAACATCCCTGGCTTGGAATAACAGGAACTAGTATTGATCCAGATCTTTCGAGTTTACTTGGATTACCCGTTTCTAACGGATTTTTAATTGAATCAGTAGTAAAAGAAAGTCCTGCTGGACGAGCTGGTCTACACGGCTACAACTATACTAAAACAATTGACGGAACAAAATATAGAATCGGAGGAGACATTATTGTAGGGATTGACAATAAACAAGTAAGAAAACTAGAGGATATTCTAAATTATCTTAAAGAAGACAAATCTAATT
>CAZHDX010000081.1:0-6764 GCA_964531195.1 uncultured Nitrosopumilaceae archaeon | reverse complement strand
CATAAACATACCCAAGCTTAATGCAAGATACGCTCTCCCAAAGACCTGTGAATTCCAATACCGTTTTGCAACGATAAAACCCATAATTGCACCTGCAAGCGGATTTATCGCGGAAACAACACTAGTTACAAAAGTTGCTTGATCAGAAGCGTTTGCAGCGTAAACGTAAATCTGTAATGCTATCACTAGAGCACTTATTACAAATAATAGTCTGTAGTCTACAGGATTTTCTACCTTATCTGGTACTATCTTTGGTTTTTTCTCGGTACTATTTTTCCTTAACACACATTCTAACGGTTTCTACTTGACTATGGCACTTTGTAAGTCCAGATTATAACAGACGGGATGAGTAGGAAAGATGAACTATCTTTAAAAATTATAAACTCTTACGAGGAAAAATTGATTAAAAATAATCTTTACAGGAATTTGTTATTTTCTGCAATTGGTATTTCTTCTTTGGCCCTCTTAGCTGGAATTCAAAATGCTTCATCTTTGGAAACTACTATTAGTGCTGACACTACAGTGGGAGATTTAACAGTGCCTAAAGGTGATATATTGCATATCTCACGTAATGCAACACTTACGATAACAGGAACTCTTACTAACTATGGATTAATCGATACTCATGCATCCAATCTGTTCATAAAAGGAACTTTGATAAACAATGGAACAATCGATCATCATGGAATTATAAGCAATGCAGGCATTCTCGAAAATCATGCGCTCATCGAATCTGGTGGAGGTATCTTTCAAAACATGCCTACCGGAATTTTCAATAATTTTGGAGAAGTCGATTTATCTACTGCAGGATCAAGTGGACCATTCCGTAATAGTGGTGTCATAAACAACGAACCAGGAGGGTTTATTGGCGCATCCCCCGGAGGTCCTGCAATTACTAATGATGTCACAGGCATCATAAACAATTTTGGAGGATTATGTGCTTTTAGTAATTACATTGTAAATGAAGGTATCATATACAATATGCAATCAGGGGGCATCTGTGCAAGTGGATCAAATTATTGGGGACTGGCGGGGCTTAACAATTTGATTAATGGAACAATTAACAATTATGGAGACGTATTTGTGGGTTCTTTTAGCACATACACTAATGGCGGAACATTTGATAATTTTTGTACAGGTACATATGAAAACACTGGACCCTTCGTTGGAAACCCAATAATAAACAAGTGTCACCCTGATCCAAAAAAAGCAATCAATAATTTGGTAAAATCAGGAAATAGCTTTGGTGCAAACACCGATGTCCTTGGGATTGCTGTCAAACTTCTCACCGATTCCAATCCCCGCGATGACATAGGTGCATGTGGAAAATTAGGTACATTCATCAACCAAGTAAATGCAGATTATGGATTGACAATAGCTCAAAAATCTCATCTTGTGTCTGTTGCGAAGGCAATTAAGACCAGCATAGGTTGTTGATGGAAGGATAAGATGAAAAACGCCAATTACTGTACAAACTGAAGTAAATGCTCCAGTGCAAAAAGTATGGGAGTGTTGGAACAAACCTGAACACATCACTGGTTGGGCTTTTGCTTCTAATGACTGGGAATCTCCTGCTGCTGAAAATGACTTGCAAGTCGTGGAAAATTCAAAACCACAATGTCTGCCAAGGACAAGAGCGCAAGTTTTGATTTTGTAGGCACCTACACTAACATCAGCAAACACAAGTTGATAGAATACAACATAGCTGATGGTAGACGTGTGAAGGTGGAATTTACGGAATCACCAAAAGGGTTGAAAATAACTGAAACATTTGAACCAGAGAATACGCATCCCGAAGATATGCAACGATCTGGCTGGCAGGCAATTTTAGACAATTTCAAAAAATATGTCGTCTTCATAATAAATTAATTGTATTGACCTAGTTATTTTGAGAAGCTGAGATTTGAATCCGTTTTATTTTTGCAATCGCTAAAGCTGCTGTAATCCCAAAAATAAGGACAATTAATGCAATGGGAAATTCTGGGATTGCTGTATCATTTGGACCATGACCATAGAAAAGGGAATCGCGTATGACTGATGTCAGAATCTTGTTCAAGTTGGGATCTAATGTAACTAGTATAGTTTTTCCATTACCATTGGAATCTTTTAGAAAAAATGTTACACCGACATCTTGTAAATTTACACTGCATGCTGCTGTGTTCGTAATCCATTCTTCATATACGACAGGTGATGCAGAATATCCTTGAAGTTTTGATTTATACTCTGTAGAGTTTTCTACAATAAATATTGCTCGAGTTTTATTAATAGACGATGCAATATCTGATTCTTTTGCCATCATTTGTTTGGTACAATCAGGACTTACAGATGATGAATTGGTTTCAGAAAATGCAGTGTTGATTATAAAAATTGATAATGACAAAAGCACAGTAAAAGTTATTGTTTCCCACCTGGAGACCATTATACTATATTACATTAAAGATGAAAAGCATTTAGCGTTACTAAGGAATCAGTAGCATTATTCATTAATTACCATATGCAAATAAGCAAAGGAGATCACAGGAACGATAATTATTATCAATGGTGCATGTGAGGAGCTAGATGCATTTGACAACCAAGTAAATGCAAATAGTCTGACATCTGCTCAAAAATATTGACCGATCTCTGTCTCATGTGCAATTAGATTCCAGCATAGTATGGTAAGTGCCGAATTAAATTTTGTTTTGCACTAATACAATTTTCAAGATGGAAAGATGAACTATCTTTAAGAACAATGAATAAGTTGCAAATTTGAACAATGAAAATAAAATTTTCAACGATAATAATTATTACAATTTCCTTAACATCTGCTTTTTTAATCTCACAATCATTACAACCAGCAGCTGCAGCAAGTATTTCACTAGACGATCTTGTCTGTCATGCCAGATTCAATGGAAATTGGATTAGTTCAACAAATACTTGTCTAGTTACTAGTAACAATCAACTGTCTTCAAGTGATTCATTGGAAATTCCATCCAGTACAACACTTTTAATCACAAATATTGCTGGTACTGGTCTCTTTAACAATGGAACGATAAACAACCTTGGAAATATTACATTGGCAAATTCAGGAGCCAATACTATCGGCATTGACACTTCAGGTGGCGGCTCCATCATCAACTCTGGAACACTTCAAGTTAGGAGCGTAAACGGTTTTGGGATTAACAATGGTGTTCTAGATATTCAACCTGGTATTTGTTGTATTCAAGGTCATCTTACCAATGCTCTAAAGGGTCAAATCACAATTCAAACCATAAATGGATTTGGCATCATAAATGGCGGTGGTTTGGATAATTTGGGACACATTACTATAACAAATCCAAACGGAATAGGTATTCTCAACGGCGATGGTTTCTTCAACTCGGGAATAGTTATAGTATCAAATTCAGGCGGTAATGGTATCTTTAATTTGCCAATTTCTTCTCAAACAGTAGCAAGAGTAGCCGTAGGCACGATATTAAATACTGGAACTATCGAGCTTAAGAACACAGGCAATAGCGTAGGATTGTGTAGTTGCGTTGTTGATACAGCAATAACGAACTTTGGGATTATTGAAGTGGCAAATTCTGGAAACAATGGCATCGAAATAAACAATGGAGGTTCACTAACAAACTCTGGAAAAATCACAATATCAAACATTAGTGGGATCGGTCTTAACGACAACAAGGGCATTCTTGACGTGGGCACTGTCACCAATAATCCTTCTAGTTTGATAATTGTATCAAACTCTGGAGGCGTTGGGATTAATGATGATCCTGGGGTATTTCTTATCAACTCTGGGAAAATCATGATTTGCGGTGGTACAGTTACAGGCCAAGTTCCAACAAGCGGAAACTCTGTAATTGTTGGGTGTGATCCTGATTCAATCACAGCAACAAAAAATTTGATTGGAACAATTAACAATTTGGGGCTCAAAAAGGGGACATCTGACAGTCTTGATGCAAAACTAAATGACGCTATCAAAGCGTTAAGTGCAGGTGATTGTATGACTTCAAAGATTGATCTACAGTCGTTTATCAGCGAAGTAAACGCACAGACAGGAAAGAAGCTTTCCAAGATTCAAGCAAATACTTTGATTGCAAGTGCAACAAATATTGTAAAATCGCTTTCTTGTTGAAATAATCAGTTGAACTAATCTCTAACAAATCATAAAATACGATATTACAAAGTCGTCATGCGTCTTTTTCAGCGAATGATACGTAGAAAAGATAAACTATCTTTAAAAATTATTATCGATAATTAAGAATGATGTGGTTAAACAAAAATTATTTCTTTCTATCTGTCCTTTTTTGGTTTTTACAATATTTGTAACAACTATTCCTAATGGTGCTGGTTTTTACGATTTTTTAGTGTCATTTCTAATTGATTTCCATTCAGTATAGCTAAGAATTCCGGTGAAAACCGAAATAGTTATCTCAAAAAGGAAGATATCTCGGAAAGAATCACCAATTGTTTGAAGCACATTGATAGAATGTCCTTCCTTGTTGGTTATCAATAATGGTGAATTACCCCCTTGAACAATTCCGTTAGTAGAATTTGTGTGTCCTACAGCGACGTCTACAATTTCTTCAAATGACTCAAACTCGGATATTGAGAAATATGACGAAACCAGCAATGCGATAGTAATTCCAACAGAAAACATGAATTTGATAAGGTTTAAGGTAATTTTCATTTAGATACTTACTTAGGCACTGATCTTAAAGCTTCTGACAAGTGATCTAAGATATTACAAGTTTACGAATAAAGACTGAAATTGCTACTTGTTACCTAAGATAGGCAAGGTAATGGGGTGCATTACCTGTTGTAATAGAAGTTGTGATAGTGATACCAACTATTACTATTTAGAGAGAAATCTTTTCAGATATAACAATGGTGTAGAATTTCTTTGTTACATGCTGATTTAGAAAAAAATTTGGAAAGATGATTTGGTTTTCACCCAAATCACCTGATTGTTTTACGGCGCGGAAAGTGAGATGTAACACCCTCATACAGGAGAGAAACCCACCAGTCCACTCTTACTGATGGTTTAAACAAAATGAAAATTATTGCGTAGATTTTATTTCAAGCCAGCCTTTCGTCCAAATTTGGCAATGATAAATATAACAAACGCAATTATTGTGAAATCAATTATCACACTAATAAAATCTCCAATTGCAAAATTCATTCCACTTCCAATTGGAACAGAAACAATAGCCTTTTTCCAGTCACCAGCTGGAGTAAATGCGCTAGGTATAGGCATAATGAGATCTTGCACTAGTGCTGTAACTACTCTGCCTATTACAGTGCCCATGATAAAACCGATTGCAAGGCCTAAAACACCAGCTTTGCCAATAAAATCTTTGAATTCTGCCCAAAGTCCTTTTGGTTGCTCGGGAGCTGCAGGTGGTTTGGGCGTAACAGCCTCTCTAATTTTTTTTAATTCCTCCAATATATCATTATCAAGAGTCATAGTACCACTAATTTGCAACTCAATATTGATCTTATGGAAAAAAGAAGATGACAAAAGGCTTAGAAATCATCTATACTTAATTGACATTTTATTCTTTTTGAGCCCATCTATTTTCCTAAAAAATACAAAAACCTGGTTTTCTTTGAAATTACCAGCATAACAGTTATTGATAATGATATTACGACCAACGCAAGAGAACCAAACTCTGGTACATGCTCACAGATGCCAGAAGGGCATTCCTTACATGTTCCATTTAGGAAAATTTCTGTATCACTGCATTGGTTGATTGTAGAAAACTCGGGTATTGACTTTGAACCTTCTATGGTAATGTAATGAGAAGCTGAATTATATGTCAATTTCAAAAAAGTTTCATTCAATATTGCATCAGAAATTGTTTGATAGTTTAACATTGGAATACTGTCAATTAATGTAATAAAATAAGGACCATGAAGAATTTTTCCAACTGGAATTATTGTCTCAGGCCGTGCTGGCCCTTTATCTCCTGAAACTTTAAATGAAATTTGGTTATTTGAATTATTATAATCTAGCCCGCTTATCATGGAAGTGCTTAAAACTACAAGGCTCTGGTTTTTTTGTGACTTTAAAGAAATAGTATTTTCTTGTAAGTTCGTAACGTGGATCTCACTTCCCTTTACATTAATTGTCTCGCCTTGCCCCAAAATCGTCTTTCCATTTTCCACGATGACTTGTGTATGCATGCGATAAGCGCCTGGTTGTACTGCGATGGCTGAAATATGGTATCTAAAAGAAACATGTGATGGGATGATAATCGGCTTTGATGTTTCTGTTGAGTTCAATTGCCATGGATTATGATTCGTAGTCCAACTATACAGTGATATCCAAATTGTTACAGGTTTATCATTTTGGTTTGTCACTATTCCTGTAACTGATAGCTGTTTTCCTGTCTGAAGTTCTTGGTTAAAGAATACCTCGTCACTAATTTTTACATTATTTGCTAAATCATCGGGGATAACCTCCCCACTAGCATAAGAGGTATAAAAGATAAACAAGCAGAATAAAACGATTCCTAGTAGGACCTTAGAAGGTTCCATTTTAATCCTCAAATCCAATGAAAGATGGATTTAAATACCATATCTGTTTTTTGTTGGTTAGGTAATTTAAAAATGCAAGATTGGTCTCAAGCGGGGGTATACATTCCATTGATGGTAGGACTGATTCCTGGGTTTGTTTATTGGTGTGTAATTACCGCTCGTAGAAGTAGAAAGTAGTAAAAATCTTTATTTTCTTTTTCCATGCATATTATCTAACGGAAGTTTAGTAAAACCTTCTAATCCTC
>CAZHDX010000080.1:0-6845 GCA_964531195.1 uncultured Nitrosopumilaceae archaeon | reverse complement strand
TTTTATGGTTGGTTTGACAATCACCTTGCATACATATCCTCTGCAGTAAAATTTCTTTCAGACAAAGGAATTGACGGAAAACAATTTTGGAATTCGGCTGATATCTACCATTTTATCGGCAAAGACATTGTATATCATCACTATTTGTTTTTGCCAGCAATGCGAATTGGAATAAAAACTGAATACAAATTACCAGATTACATCCCGACCAGAGGACACTTGATGTTGCAGGCAAAAAAAATATCAAAAAGCAGAAATTGGTATATTGGTCTTAAGGATTTTCTTAGTCTTTACCCTGCAGACTATTTGCGATTTTATTTGACATCGATTACACCACATAGCCAGGATGATCTTAATTTTGATTGGGAAGAATTTGCAGCAAGAATAAACTCTGAGCTAATTGGAAATTTGGGGAACTTTGTAAATAGAGCATTGGGTTTTACACAAAAAAGTACTGAGGGTAAAATTCCACAAGTTGATGATTTTGATGCAGTTGATAATGAAGCTCAAAATAAAATCAAAAATCTTGCAACCGAATTGAGTCTACTAATAGAAGAAAATAATCTAGATCGTGCACTAAAAAAAATACTCGAGTTCTCTGCCCACTTTAATCAATATTTTCAACAAAAAGAACCTTGGAAGGAAATCAAAGGCAAAAACAATTGCATATATCTTTCAGTAAATGCAGTTAAAAGCATTGCAATTGCACTTTTTCCATTTCTGCCAGAATCGTCTGAGAGAATTTGGACCCAACTGAATCTTCCTGGAAAGGCGTGTGAACAAAAATGGGAAGCGATATCAAGTGTTAGTATTTTTCCAAATCATATGATAGGAACTGCATCCCCACTCTTCAAAAAAGTAGAAACAGCAGATATAGAAAAACACAAAGCAATGCTCGGTGCTTAATGGCATCTCTTGACTGGGTTTCTCAAGACGGCAAATTGCTCTTAGGAGCAAGAATAGTTAGGACTTTTTCTTATGGTTTTCTCAGCATTATTCTTGCCATATACCTGAAATTAATTGGATTTGACGAAATTTTAATTGGTCTAGTTTTGACAGCTACTTTAGCAAATAGTGTAATCTTTAATTTATTTGCAAGTTTTTATGCGGATAGATTTGGAAGAAAAAAAATTCTGATCATTTACGGAATTTTGATGGCTATATCAGGATTAATTTTTCTTATAACAAGTAACTATATTGCGTTGATTATAGCTGCGCTCATCGGAACAATCAATGTTACCGGAACTGAAGTAGGTGCATTTTTATCGATAGAACAAGCAATACTTCCACAAACAATTAATGATGTAAAAAAAAGAAATTCGATTTTTGCTTTATACAACATGGTTGGTACTTTTGCAATGTCAGCTGGTGTTTTGGTTTCTGGACTTCCTCAATTATTTCAAAAGCTAGACGGATTAAACCAAGTAGAATCAATCAAAATTCTTTTTCTTTTTTATAGCATATGTGCTGCTATCGTGATAGGGATTTACTTTTTTCTCTCAAAAAAAATTGAACTTGAAGTAAAAACTACCAAAAAACTCTCAATTCGTAACATGTCAAAAAGATCAAAAGGAATTATTGCTAGAATGTCATCTCTTTTTGCCGTAGATTCCTTTGCGGGAGGATTTGTTATCCAAAGCATAATGTCTTTTTGGTTTTTTTCAAAATTTGGCACCGATCTGATAACCTTATCGTATATTTTTTCAATTGGCGGAGTACTTACAGCATTTTCATTTTTAATGGCAACAAGAATTGCATCCAAGATTGGTCTGATAAATACAATGGTTTTTACTCATATTCCATCAAATATTTTGCTAATTTTGCTTGCATTTGCTCCCACCCTCCCTTTGGCCATTGGAATTTTTCTTGCAAGAATGAGTCTCTCTCAAATGGACGTTCCAACAAGACAATCCTATCTTGTAGCAGTAGTTAATGAAGATGAGAGAGTAGTAGCAGCTGGAATTACCAATACTTCAAGAAACATTGCTCAAGCAACAAGTCCTTCCATTGCTGGAACTATCATACAATCTTTGTCATTATCAGCACCATTCGTTGTAGGGGGATTTTTAAAGATTGTATACGATGTAGGAATTTATATTAATTTTAGAAAAATAAAACCGCCAGAGGAAAAATAGATACTATTCTTTCAACTTGCTTGATTTTTCTATGAATGCAAGAATTCCGGTATAATCAATTTCACCAAATCCATTGTCTACTGCATTCTGATAAATTTCATTTGCGAGTGTTGTCATCGGCAATTTTAGACCAAATTCATTTGCAGTATAATTTATTGCATCAAGATCCTTTTTCATCATTTTCAAAGTAAAACTAGGATCAAAATTTCCATTTATCATTTTGGGTCCCTTTAACTCACTCATACCAGTTTTGAAATATGTCGAATTTAGAATTTCTAAAAACAATTTTGGATCTAGTCCTGATTTCTTTGCTAATATGATTCCCTCTGATAGAGCTAACGCCAGCATCGAAATCTGCAAATTCATAACTAGTTTCATTGCATGTCCTGAACCATTTTCTCCTAGATGAAATATTTTATTTCCTATATGCCCAAAAACAGCTTTGTATTTATCGTAAACTTCTTTTTCTCCTCCTACCATTACTATAATTTCTCCTTTCACAGCAAGATTAGGTCCACCCATTACAGGAGTTTCAATCATTTCTATTCCATTTTCTAAAAATTTTTTTGCAATTTTCTTTGATGACACGGGACTTATTGTACTCATGTCAGCTATAGTCAACCCTGAATGATTTCCATATATGATACCGTTTTTATCAAATGAGACCGATTCTACAGCATCTGCATCTTTTACGATAATAATCACAAGATCACAATTTTGTGCCAGTTCTCTAGGAGAGTCTGTAACAACAGCACCCCGATTTTTTAACGACTCTGTCTTGTTTTTTGTTCTATTATAAACAAATACCTTGTATCCTGTTTCAAGCAATCTTGTGGCTACTGCTTTTCCAAGAAAACCAGTTCCAATAATTCCAATATTCAATATTTAAGGCTCTCATGTAACACTATTTTTCTTTATTGGACCAAACTATGAAGTCAAAGCTTTGAATCTTTGGTCTGCCCGCAAATTCTCAAAATCAAGATCACCTGATGCTTTTATGCTGAATTCAGGATCTATCATTATAGCCTGCTCTAGAATGGTCAATGCATCATTTGACTTTCCTTGAAGCGATAAACTGCAAGATTTGTGATAAAGTGCATTGGCATTTTTAGAATCATTTCCTATAATTTTATCATAGCACAAAATTGCTTGATCATATTTTTTTAGATAGTGAAGTGCGAGACCTTTATTGATTAAAGCTATTTGGTGATGGGGATTATTTTTTAAAACCTTATCATAGCACAGAATTGCTTCGTCGTATTTACCAATCTTGCCAAGAGAATTCCCCTTGTATGCCATTGCATTCACATGCTCTGGTTCAACTGAAAGCACTTTATCAAAGTAAAATATTGCATCACGAGGATTCCCGCGTTTAACATGTGATAATCCCATCTTGTAGATGTATTCCAAATTTAGGTCCTCTTCTGAGGTAAATTTGATCTTTTCTGACACGTTCTAGAATAAACATTGGATGTGATAAACTCTATTTTCTGGTGATTCTAAGCTTAATTTAGGAAGTGTAAGGCGATACAATGAAGAAACAAAGATCTTGTCCTATCTGTCCTGCATGCGGTTCTAAAAAATTTGACAGATTGAAAACAAAAGATGTTGTTGTAAGATGCGTAAATTGCGGAAAAGAGATTTCAATCTAATCATTTAGCGATCTTTTCCAACTATATAGTTCATGTAGCATATATTGATCAGCTATATAACTATGAAAATCGGAAAAAAGCTATATGCCTCAATGGATGTCTTGGTTAAAATCAAACGAGAAAGAAATTCTTGGAATTTTAAATAATCTGGCTTGCAAGGCAGAAGAAGTATCAAAACTGCTTGTGGAATTGTTTACTGACTTTGATAAACTAGATGAGATTCATGTAAAGATAAAAAAACTAGAAAGAGAGGCAGATGCAGATACTCATTCGGTTTTTGAAGAGCTGAATAAAACTTTCATTACTCCCTTGGATAGAGAGGATATTTCAAGAATTGCATTCAAAACAGATGATATTTATGATTAATTTTAAAGAATATGTGGTCGAAATATTAATTTTAAAATAAAATCTTCTCCTCCATACATGCTTGAAATAGCAAAGGAGCTCTATGTTGCTACAAAAGAAATCAACTACATGATCACAAGCTTGCATAACGTAAAGGCAGACAAATCCATAATTGAGCATTGCAGAAAAATAAATGAATCTGAACATCGGGTAGATGACATTTACAGAAAAGCTGTAGGAGAATTGTTAGAAACAACTGATGTCATTGCAATAATTAAACTAAAAGATATCTACGAGGCATTAGAGGCTGCATCGGACATGTGTCTTGATGTTGCCGACTCGGTTGAAGACATTGTCCTAAAATATACTTAGGAAGTTTGTATGATTGAGCTTGCCATAGGAGCGATAATAGCAGCCCTAGTCTTTGATTTTCTTAATGGTTTTCATGATGCTGCAAATTCTATTGCCACTGTAGTAGGGACAAGAATTCTGAGACCTTTACAGGCTGTCGCCTTGGCAGCGATGGCAAACTTTGCCGGACCTTTTCTTTTTGGGGTGGCAGTAGCAACCACCATAGGAAAAGGAATAATCGATCCTCATTTTGTAACTCTAGAAATTATAATTGGTGCATTGGCAGGAGCAATTATTTGGGATTTGATAACCTGGCTGCTAGGGCTTCCTACCTCAAGCAGCCATGCACTAATTGGTGGCATAATAGGCGCAGGAATTGCCGGCGCTGGTACCCATGCAATAATTTTTGAAGGATTGGGAAAAGTCGTTACTGGTATAATAGTATCGCCCATAGTAGGGCTAGTTGTTGCATTTTTGTTAGCTACTTTACTCATTACAGCATTTGCAAAAAGAACTCCTTCATCAGTAAATTCTGTTTTTGGTAGATTACAGCTAGTATCTTCCACATATTTTTCATTGACACATGGTGCAAATGATGGACAAAAAACGATGGGAATAATTGCATTGATTTTATTAACTCAGGGAGTAATCACAAAGTTTGAAGTTCCATACTATGTAATTATGATGGCAGCACTTGCAATCAGTCTTGGCACTTTTTTTGGCGGATGGCGTATTGTAAAGACCATGGCAGTAAAGATCACACAATTAAAACCATATCAAGGGTTTGCAGCTGAGACTGGCGGAGCAACAATTCTTGCGGTTTTAGCTTGGCTTGGTATTCCAGCTAGCACAACACATGCTATTTCTGGTGCAATAATGGGAGCTGGTGCTGTGAAAAGATTATCCGCAGTCCGATGGGGGATTGGAAAAAGAATTGTTTGGGCATGGATTATCACAATACCTGCTAGTGCTGCAGTAGCTTTTGTTATTACTTTTATCATAAAATCTACATAATTTCTGCAAATTCGATTCGTACGATTATATTTGCAATAATTTTACCATCAGGAAATGGCAAAGACTTGGAAAGATTCTGATGTATCTTTAGATCCTATAAAAAACCAAACCATAGCCGTTATTGGGTATGGAATCCAAGGAAATGCGCAGGCAAATAACCTAAAGGATTCTGGTCTAAATGTTATAGTAGGAGTACAAGAGGACGGCGCAAGCTGGAAAAAGGCAAAAAGTGATGGTCATGAAGTGCTATCTATATCAAAAGCATGTGAAAAGGCAGACATTGTGCATGTTTTAATCCCAGACATGAATCAGGCCAAAGTCTTTCGTGAGCAAATTGAGCCAAACCTAAACGTTGGAAATGCATTATCATTTTCCCATGGAGCCGCAATTCATTGGGAGTGGATCAAGGCGCCAGGAGATGTGGATATCATTATGGTTGCGCCAAAAGGTCCCGGAGCCAAAGTAAGAGAAACGTACCTTGAGGGTTTTGGTACTCCATCAATAGTTGCAGTTTATCAAGATTATACTAAAATGGCATGGGATAGAACCCTTGCCCTAGCAAAAGGAATTGGAAGTACACGAGCTGGAATAATTGAAACAACATTTCAAGAGGAAGTGGAAACAGATTGGTTTGGAGAACAGGCTGATCTTTGCGGAGGTTGTTCATCAATGGTGATGAGTGCATTTGAGACTCTAGTAGAAGCAGGATATCAACCAGAAATTGCGTATTTTGAAGTATTACACGAGCTCAAGCTCATTGTTGATCTCATACAAATATATGGCATTAACGGCATGTGGAAAAGAGTAAGCTAGACTGAAAGATATGGCGGACTTACAAGAGGACCAAAGGTAATAAACCAAGACGTTAAAGAAAACATGAAAAAGGTTCCCAAAATGATTCAAGATGGAACGTTTAAACAGAAATGGGTAAGTGATTATCAGAAAAATGGAAGAAATGCATTTGACAGATACATGAAACAAGTAGACGCACATCAAGTAGAACAAGTTGGAAAAAAAATGCGTCAAATGATGTGGCCTGGTTCAACAGAATAACTAAATTTTTCTTAGTTTTGCAACACCAGTATGAATATAATCTATTACAGTAGAAAGTGGTGTGCCAGGTCCAAAGTTTCCCAAAATTCCTGATCTTTCCAATTCTGGTTTATCATCTTCTGGTATGACTCCTCCGCCAAGCACAAGAACGTCTTTAATTCCTTTTTCGTTTAGAGCTTTTACGACTCGGGGAAACAAAGTAAGATGAGCGCCATTTAGAAGACTAAGAGCAACTACATCAACATCTTCATCTTCAACAATTTTGGCAATTCTTTCAGGGGTGGCAAAAAGACCA
>CAZHDX010000079.1:0-6920 GCA_964531195.1 uncultured Nitrosopumilaceae archaeon | reverse complement strand
TAAATAACCGAATAAACTTTCTCAAATCAAAAAATCCTTTTCTTTTTTGCAACTTTTTAAAAATTCTTCTAAATTGATAATTCTCGATAATTTTTTCATGACCAGATCCGAAAGTCTTATCGTCTTTATATTAAACTTTTGTCAAAGATTAGATATTGCCTTAAAATTTTGATAAAAGATTTTCAAATTACTTTGTAGGGTATCCATGTTTTTAGGTATTTCACTTATTATTTTGTCTAGATTAATATCTGGTACCTCATTAAGTTCTTCTTTAGATTTTTCTAACCACAACCTGATTGTCCCTTCATCTACTTCTAGGTGAAATTGCACGCCTGTAGCACTGCCTAGTTGAAAGGCTTGATTTTGATAATCTTTAGAATGAGCTAATCTTATCGCTTCAGTAGGTAGATCAAACGAATCTCCGTGCCAGTGAAACACAGTTGCAGGAGTTTTAATACCTGAAAACAATCTTGATTTTGAAAGGTTATCAAATTCCATATCGTGATAAATGCCAATCTCTTTTTTGCTTCCACGATAGACTCTGCCTCCAAATGATTTTGCAATAAGCTGAGATCCAAGACATATGCCGAGAAGAGGAATGTCTTTTTTCACTGCGGTTCTTATCAAATCCATCTCTTCTTTCAGATATGAAAGATTGTCGTTTGCGCTTTCTGGTGCACCTAAAATTATAACTACAGAATGGTTTAATTCAGGAATTTTTTCTTTTTTGGCAAATATTATTTCTGTTACAAAACCGTCTGCTTCTAAGAGTTGGGATAGCCCTGACAACCCCTCATGTCTGGCATTTTGTATTACAAGTATATTTGACATAATTTTGTAATTGAAAAGTGCTTAATATGTTGAATACTGAAAGGTTTTATGAAAACTAAAATAGAAATTGATGAAATCAAACATTTCATTGATTTGTTAAATTCAAAAAAAGATAGTGTAGTAGTGGTAGAAGGAAAACGTGATTCGTTAGCATTAAAAAAATTAGGTTATTCAGGAAAAATTTGTGAGTTTCATAGTTTCAAAGGATTGACAAAATTCACCGATTCTATGACATCTTACAAAAATCTAATAGTTTTGTTTGACGGGGACAGAAAAGGAAAATACCTAGCAAGCAAAATAATATCTCGTCTGGGACACCGTACGAAAATAGATCTCTCATTTAAAAGAAGAATTGCAGTAATAACAAAAGGAAGAGTTAGACACATCGAAGATCTCTCAAAATACTCTGAACAATTCGATTTGTAGCAGATTGATAGCAATAAGCACTTATATCCGACTAACACAAAAATAAACTGATCAAAAATTAAGAGGATTATGAATTGCCACCTACTGGAATTGTCAAGTATCACGTTAAGCTCAGCTTTGACGTCGATGGATTGGTTGAAAAGGCCGACATAATAGGCGCAATTTTTGGCCAAACAGAAGGACTGCTTGGCCCAGAGATGAACCTAAACGAACTCCAAAAAGTATCGAAAGTCGGTAGGATAGAAGTAAACACTACGGCCTCGTCAACTCAGACAAAGGGCGACGCATTACTCCCAATGAGTACTGATATCAACACAGCAGCCCTTATTGCTGCTGCAATAGAAAGTATTGACAAAGTTGGGCCCTTTCAAGCTCATTTCAAACTAGAAGCAATAGATGATGTTCGTTCTGCAAAGAAAAAAGAAATTGTGGATAGGGCAAAGGATATTGTTCAAAAATGGTCTACTAAAACAATTAGTGAAGGCGAGGAGATGCTAAAAGATGTATCAGAAGGAGGTGGTGGCGGAAAACTTGTCACATTTGGAAGAGAAAAACTAGCCTGTGGTTCTGGTGTTTTTGACTCGCCTTGGATAATTTTAGTTGAAGGTAGAGCAGATGTAATAAATCTTTTACGAGCTGGATTCGATAACTCTCTTGCAATTGAAGGTGCACGAATAGACGAGTCAATTAAAGAGCTGTGTGATTCAAAATCTAAGGTTGTTGCTTTCCTAGATGGTGATAGGGCAGGTGGATTCATTCTAAAAGAATTAAAAGCTCTTGTTAATGTTGATGTAGTTCATCGCGCTCCTGAGGGAATCGAGGTCGAAGAGTTGACTCCTATGCAGATAGTTGAAATCCTAAAAGACACTGCAGAGGATATGAAAAAAGAGACAGTAAAACCAAAATTACAAGATCCAAAAGACGAATCTATTGCAAACATTGCAAAAAAAGTATATCCGGATCTGAACGAATCGCTCGAAGCAGTAGCACTTAATGAGGGTCTCAGTGAACTTTTCAAGGTTCCTGTAAGTGAGGTCGTGGGAAAACTATCTCCAGGGTCTGGAATAAAATATCTAGTTTTAGATGGAATCATAACTCAGAGGTTGATTGATGCCGCAAAGCAAGCAGGAATCGAATGTGTTATTGGTCACAGAACAGCTAATCTAAAATCCACTGATGGATTAGTACTCAAAACATTTACAGAGCTTGGCGTAGCCTAAACACTAAATGCCAGAACTTAAGGTTCAACATATTCTTACACTAGCAGAACTTTTAGCAAAGGGTGCTCGCTATAATTTTATTGCAATCACAACAACCTCACTTGGAAAAAGTATCAACAAATCACAACAAGCTGCATCAAAACATCTTTTAGAATTAGAACGAGATGGATATGTAGAGAGAATACGAAGTGGTCATCGGGTCTCTGTAAAAATAACAACAAAGGGTTACGCAGAAATGTTAAAAGTATCTACAATTTTGAAATCAAGTTTGGAATCTTCTGCGTCTTATATTGAATTTAAAGGAACCATAATTTCTGGGATGGGTGAAGGTGCATACTATATGTCAATGAAAGGATATACAAAACAATTCAAATCAAAACTTGGATACATTCCTTTTCCAGGTACATTAAATATTAAACTTAAAGATAAGGAATTTACGGAAGCAAAACACACTCTGGCGACTCATAAAGGAATAATGATAAACGGATTTTCTGATGGTAAAAGAACATATGGTTGGGTCAAATGCTATCCTGCCAAAATCAACAACTTGATGGAAGTTGCATTGATAGCTCTAGAAAGGACTCATCATGATGATACTATTATAGAACTGATTTCGCGTGAAAATATTAAAAAGGCAACAAAACTCTCAACAGGCTCACAAGTATCTATCAGAGTACCAATTCAATCAAATTAGTTATGTTCTATAAATTGAACTGCCATATTCATTTTCTATTTTAGAGCTTTTTATGTCCGGAATGGGAGATTGCAGTCTAGCTATACTGACATTAACTTTGATTTTCTTGCACCCATCTGTTATGAATTTTTCTTGATGAATCTGGTCATAGCCCAATGCTATAATGTCAGGTTTTACAAATTCTACAGTTTTGAAAATATCTCCTTCATGTCCAACAGTTGCATAATCAACCATCGAAAGTGAGCTAACAAGTTCACAGCGCAAATCCATGGTATGAAGCGGAGTACGGCTCTTCATTTTTTGTGCTGTCTTGTCTGTGGCAATTACAACGACTAGAACATTTCCTAAAGCCTTTGCGGCTCTTAAGGTATACAAATGGCCTGGATGTATTATATCAAAGACTCCTCCAGCTAGAACAACACGTAATGAGGATCTTCCTAATTCTGTAAGCGTATTTTTATCAGGTTCAATAATTCCATTTCTTTCTAGCAATTTTATTTTTGTCTGGAGTACTTCTAGACTTAATGGAAATCTTCTTTGAATTGCTAAGATAGGATCTTCTTTTGAAAGAGAAGCAACGTATAATGTTGATATGATTTCTTTATCTAAAGCATCCAAATATACCACTAAAACAGTATTCTTTCTGCCATTTCATCTATAAACTCTATGTCCACGGAGCCATATTTTTTGAAATTCGTAAGGCATCTATCAATCCCTCTGCGTATCCAATACTTAAAACTGCAAGCTCTTCTTTTCCTTCGTTTTGAAATTTTTCAGCATCTTCTAAATAAAGTGCAGCATTCTCTAGTACCATTTTTAACGATATGTCATCTCTAAATTGTCTTGTTACATCATCTAAAGCTTTTTTTGCCTTTGGAAGATATTTTTCAAGCATTTGATCTGAAATTTTTTGAATTTTAGAAGAATTATCAAATGGTTCATCGAGACATTTAACAAGAACTTTTAGTGCATCAAACTCTGTAAAATGCATTCTTCCTGGAATTACAATTGAATGAGGAGGTTTGCCAAAATCTATTGCTTTAAGCGTGGATATTTTTCCTGCTACCATTTTTTGGTTTCTTGTTCCAATTCTTGATGCAACTATTGCAAAACTTGATCTATCAAGAACATTTCTCCTTTGTTCTTCTTCTATCAGAAGAAGATTTGACAACGAATCCTTTGGATCTAAGAAAAATTTTTTGTCATTGTTATATTCCAGAATTATTATTGTATGATTTCCAGCTATGAGGTTGTCATAAATTGTATAATATACACTGGGCAGGGATTGTTTTTCATTCATCATTGTTACAGGTTTACCAATTTTGTAATAGTGTAAACCGCATTCTCCAACAAGTGCTGTAATAGCAGAAGAAGCATGAATGGTTCTTGTTCGTATTTTTTCTAAAATTGCTCTTGTTCTCAGCTCAATATGAGTAGTTGCTATGTAAGGATCTCCGTAAGAAAGTAAAACAATATTTTTATTTTTTGCCTCTTTGAGGATTGCTTTACCATCCTCTACCATGTATCTAGTTGCAGTCTTGACCTCACCCCTAGCTATTTTTTTGATCTGTGTTAATTCAGTTTTTGAAATGGGACTAGTAAAGACTTCGAAGAATACAATATCTGCTTTTTTTATAGCTTCTAATGCATCTTGGCCCATGCTTTTCGGACCAGAAATACCCAGCCCTATAAACCAAAGCATAATCAAATTTCAGTTTCTGAGTATTTCGAGCTTTGTATTGATTAGACTTTCCCGTGTAATCTCTTTAAATGATTAAGCATATTTTTGAAAACCTCTATACTTCTAAGGTATTCGTCAGTGGAAACCCTTTCATCAATTGTATGTGATGCATGAGGATCTCCTGGCCCATAGGTTACAACTGGTATGTTCAAGGCGTTTCCAATTATGTTCATATCCCCAGTTCCAGTTTTTCGAATTAATTGTGGTCTAGTTTTTTCAACATCAATTACACCTAAGGTTAATGCCCTCACCAGAGGAGAATTATGAGGTGCCTCAAATGGTTCTGTTTCATCAAGAATGGAATAAAATGCATTTACTTCTTGCTGTTTTGCAATTTCTTGTACAGTAGTTGCAATCTTTTCTCCAACCGCTTTGCAATTCATATTTACAGGAATTCTAATGTCCATTATTGCATCGCATTCTAGGGCTGTCACATTGTGACTACTTCCACCCTTTATCTCAGTTAAAGTAGCGGTTAACATCATTCCTTTTGGTTTGTCTAATTGATTAGCTTCCAAAGACTCCTTTAGAGCTTTGATAAATACATATGATTCATCTATCGCATTTTTTGCAAGCCATGGGGCGCTTGCATGTGCGCTATTTCCAACATTCACTTTGAGATTGATAGCTATTCTTCCTTTGTATGCTATTGTTATATTTCCGATTCCGCTTGGCTCACCAAAAATAGCATAATCAATGTCTATCTTTTGCTTTACCAAGCTTTTGATCCCAGTTGCATTTCCTTCTTCATCTACGACTGCTGCAAAAACTACAGTGACATCATTATTTTGAACAGATGCTGCTGCAAGAAGCATTGCCACAAGTGGAGCCTTTGCATCCGAAGCTCCACGTCCATAGATGTATCCGTTATCATTTTTTACTTTGATCTTACCTGGGACAGTATCCATATGACCACATAGAAGAATTTTAGGAGAACCTGTTCCTTTCGTAGCAATCAGGTTTCCAACATCATCTATTCGAATGTTTTCAAATCCTAAATCATCACACTTCTCTGCTAGAAATTCTGCAAGAGGTTTTTCAGCTAATGATGGAGTGTAAATTCTAAGTGCTTTCTCAAGCATCTTTATTGAAAATCTTGGTGTTACTGTAATTGAAGAGTCCAATTCTTATTTTCTCAATTTTAAGGCGTAATCTATCATCAAGGCAGGTATATCTACACCAGTAACTCTAACGGTATTTTTGTATTCTGTTGTATTGTTTACTTCGTGTACGACTAGACCTTTTTCTTTACTTTCCATAAGATCTACTCCTATTATCTGACCAGAAACTGCCTTTTTTGCCCTGATACAAATGTCTTCTAGCTCTTTTGTCACTTTGCACTCTTCTGCCCTTCCACCCAGGGCCATATTTGTTTTCCATTGACCATCTCCAGAATATCTGTAAATAGCCGCAACTAGATCATCTCCTACCATTATAGCTCTAATGTCTCTAGGTGGTCTGTTTACAAATTCTTCCAGGTAATAGACTTGGTAAATTGGATACATGTTCTCTCTACTTTCCATTATTCCTTCTGCTGATTCACGATCCTTTAACAATGCTATCATTCTACCCCAACTGCCAACAGTTGGTTTTAGAACCATAGGATATCCATTTTTTTCTAAAGATTCTAAAGCTGCTTCCTCAGAAAAAGCTACGGAGCTAAATGGAGTCGGTATAGATTCTTTTTGTAAAAGCATGTGGGTAAATAATTTGTTTCCAGCAAATATGCTGGTATTCAAACTATTTATCACGTTGACTCCTTTTCCTTCCAATGCAGCAGTCGAATGCAAACTACGGTAGTAACTGACACATCTTTGTAATACGGTTTCAAATTCATCTTCAGTTTGATCCAAATTTAAAAATAAATTCTTGCAGTCCACCATCTTGATATTGATGCCTTTCTTCTTGCCTGTATCAAAGAGCGCTTTTTCTTCCCACCGTATGGTGTCGTAAAGAATCGATAAACTTGAGCTCACTGGCCCCAGTCCTCACCAACAGTTTGTGCTGG
>CAZHDX010000078.1:0-7020 GCA_964531195.1 uncultured Nitrosopumilaceae archaeon | reverse complement strand
GAATGGGTTAGAAAACAAGGAAAAAATATCAATGCTGAGAGATATAGAAAAAATGCACATAAGATCCTTGATACTTTTGTTTCATTAGGTCCTGTTTACATAAAACTTGGCCAATGGCTTTCTTCAAGAGCTGATATATTGCCACAACCATACATGGAGGAGCTTGCAAAACTTCAAGATGATGTACCTGCAGCTCCCTTTGATCAAGTAAAACCAATTATTGAAAAAGATCTTGGTCCAATAGAACAAAAATTTGATTATATTAATTCAAATGTCATTTCTGGAGCGTCACTTGGTCAGGTCTATCTTGCCAAAATTAAAGAAAAAGATGTAATTGTAAAGGTAAGAAGGCCAAACATTGACAAAATAGTAGAAGAAGATATCAAGATTCTTAAAAAAATTATTCCTTTTTCAATGAAATTTGTTGATCCGAATTTACGTTTCTCTGCAGATGCAATGCTTTCGCAATTTATTGAAACAATTCATGAAGAAATGGATTATAGGATAGAATCTGAAAATTTAAAGACAATTAAAAGAAACCTCCGAACATATCCTAAAGTAATAATTCCAGCAGTAATTGATGATCATTCAAGTGAACATATACTTACAATGGAATACCTACCAGGAATAAAAATAACCAATATCAAAGCACTAGATGAGATTGGACTGGATAGGGCACAACTTGTGGTAAGGGTCCATAAGGTCTTTTTTACAATGTTATTGCACTATAACATATTTCATGCAGACCCACACCCTGGGAATATCTCAGTCGCTAACGATGGTTCATTGATCCTGTATGATTTTGGAATGGTTGGAAGATTAGACAACGAAACCCGCATTAACCTAATTAGATTATATCTTTCATTAGTAGAAAAAGATCCACCAAGGACAGTTAATGCCATGGATGATCTAGGTATGCTACTTCCTGGTTACAATCATTCAATTATAGAAAAAGGAATTGCGATGTCAATTAAAACCATGCATGGCGCCAAAGTTGATAAAATGGAAGTAAAAGCTCTCATGGAACTTGCAAACAAGACAATGAGTAGATTTCCATTTAAACTTCCAAAACACTTGGCACTTTATATGAGGATGGCATCTATCCTCGAGGGAATCTATCACACTCATAAAGTAAATTTCAGATTCGTCAATGTTTTAAAAAACATTTTGGAAGAAGAAAATCTCATTAAAGATGCATATGTAGAAGAAATTAAAATTTCAATTGGCAAGTTTGCCAAATCAATTAATGATATAATTGCCCTTGCACCAGAGCTCAAACAATATCTTGAAGACAAAAGATCAATTAAAAATCAACAAATAAAATCATCTCGAAATATATTGTTTTCAGGAAGCATACTTTCTGCAGCTGTTTTTATTGGTTCAACAGTCCTTTATGGTAATAACCAGCTTGTCGGAGAGCTTGGGATGATTGGCTCTATAGTAATAATGCTAGCTACAATTCTAATCAAAGATCGTTAATTATTCTATAGTGATGTCTTTTCCATGTTTTACTGGTATTTTTAGGGTAAGAACACCATCTTGATATTTAGCTGAACCTTCAAAATCTTCATCTCCATTCACACCTATTGGAAGGCGGATTTTTTTATCTATTATGTGAGGTCTTTGATGCCAAATAATTGTTCCCTCATGATCAGTTTCTCTTTTTGCATTTATAGAAAGGATGTTTCCATGAATCCTTAATTTAATATCCTTTCTGTCAAAACCCGGAAGGTCAATAGTTACTATAAGATTATCATTTTCAAGTTGTATATCTATAGGCGGAAGAACAAACTCAAAGAACTCTCTAGATTTGTTGCCTATTTCCTTAACAATTTCTTTTACCATGCGATATGCCAAGCCCATTTTGATCTAATACCCTATTTTAGTTATAAACCTTATAATAGATTCATAATTTATCTACTTCCAAATTAATTAAAATCAAATGATTATTGTTATCGAAGGCTTTGATCAAGCAGGAAAAAGAACTCAATCCGAACTTTTGGCCAGGACCCTTAGAGCAAGAAAATTAAAATGCAAAATTTTTAGCTTTCCTGATTATAATACTCATGTAGGAAAAGAAATCAAGCATTATCTTGCAGGAAAACGAAAATTTCCTCCTCAAGTGATACATTGCTTACTTGCGGCAAACAGATGGGAAAAATTGAAAGAAATTCAGAAATATCTTTCTAAAAACTATATACTCATAATGAATAGATATTATCAATCAAATTTAGTTTATGGTATGGCAAATGGTTTAGATTTAAAATGGCTTTTAAATCTGGATGCCCGTCTTCCAAAGGAAGATTTTGTGATCCTCCTTGATGTAAGATCAAAAGATTCCTTTGCAAGAAAAAGTTCCCGGCGTGATAAATTCGAAGAGAATAAAAAATTTGCACAAAAAATAATTAATAATTATCGAACATTGGCAAAAAAATTTAGTTGGAAAATTGTGAATGCTTCCCAATCTCAAGACAAAGTACATAATTCTATTAAAGACATAGTCTTTCAACGTTTAAAATAAAAAATGACAAAAAAATATTTAGAAATTGTTGATCCTATACACGACTTTATCCGGATAAATGAATCTGAAATCAATGTTATTGATAGTCCAATTTTCCAGAGGCTAAGAAGGATAAGACAGCTGGCTGGTGCTCATCTAGTATATCCAAGCGCACAGCATTCTAGATTTGAACACTCTCTAGGAGTAACACATCTAGCAGGTCAGGCAGCAACCGTGCTAAAAGATAAGGGATTTTTGAATTCGGATGATATTGCAAATTTGAGATTGGGAGGCCTACTTCATGATATCGGTCATGGACCTTTTTCCCATCTTTTTGAAGAAATTTTGCAAAAAAGAAAAAAATTCTCACATGAAGAAATAGGCAAAAAGATCATATTACAAACTGAGATTGGTGATTTGTTATCAAAATCTGGGTTCGATAAAAAGTTTTTATCAAATCTCGCTTTTGGGAATTCAAAGTATCAATTCATGAATGAAATCATTTCTGGAGGCCTTAGTGCAGATATGATGGATTATCTTCCAAGAGATGGTTATTTTACTGGTGTAGAACATGCTAACATAGATTTTAAAAGAATAATTTATTCACTAGATATACACGAAAAAAAACTCTCTCTGGATAGATCAGCCCTTTACTCTTTTGAATCTATGATGATTTCACGGTATCAAATGTTCAAGGCTGTCTATTTTCATAAAACTGTTCGATCAGCAGAAGTTATGCTTATAGAATCAATGAATCTTGCTGATAACGAGCTTGGTCTTTCCTCAGGTGATATTGGCAATTACATAGATTTAACCGATGAATATGTTATTTCAAAACTAATTTCACTACAAGGACAATCATCAGATATTAAAAGAGCAAAACAACTTGCACAAGACTATCAAGAACGCAAATTACTTAAGTGTGTATTTGAAAAAATTCTTACTAGTAATCTGCTAAACAAGATAAAAATATCTGAGATAAAAAACGAAATTTCCAAAAGATCCAAAGTTGACGAATCTGAAATTTTTATTGATGTATCAAAGACTCCTTCCATACCACTTACTCCCTCAAAAAAAGAATCTGAATCAATAATATTAACATCAAAGCGAGGTTCTATTCTCAAAGAAGCATATGAACTTCCAATCTCTGAGATTCCTTTAGTATCTGCAATCTTGGGATTTATGAATATTTTACGAGTTTATACTGCACAAAAAAATAGAAAAAAGGTTGAAATTGCTGCACTTGTCATCTTGAGTGAAAACAAATTATGAAAAAGAGAATAGTCATTAAATTATCAGGCAGCTTGTTTGGGATGGATGATTCAAAAATACTTAATGATTATGCATCATTTTTTATTAAAATATCAAAAAATTGTCAACCAATAATAGTAGCTGGGGGAGGTAAAATTGCGAGACACTATATTTCACATGCAAGATCGTCCGGAGCAGATGAATCTTCACTAGATGAGTTAGGTATAGAAGTATCTCGTCTCAACGCTAAACTTTTGATCTATGCCATGCAAGATAAAGCCTATCCTCATCCTCCAATCAGTCTAAAAGAAGTAACACATGCTGCAGATAGTGGATTAATTGTGATAACTGGAGGTTTGCATCCAGGTCAGAGCACCAATGCAACAGCGGCACTAATAGCAGAAAAGGTAAGAGCACCTATCTTTTTGAATGCAACTAATGTTGATGGTGTTTATGATTCAGATCCAAATAAAAATAAACACGCAAAAAAATTCAAGCGAATTGAGATAAAAAAACTCCGTAACATGCTTGTACATCAGGATTCGATCGCAGGTGGTTATGATCTTATGGATATTGTTGCACTCAAAGTAATAGAACGATCTAAAATTAAGACGCGAATAATACAAGCTGATATAAAAACTCTGGAAAAAGCAATCAAAGGTTCTCCCGAGGGAACCGAAATTATACTAGTTTAATTTTCCCTGTGAATTTAGGAATTCCCGAAGCTATTCCTTTTTCCATTATTTCTTTTGCCTCATTTTCATTCAAAGTTTTAGATTGCGCCTTAGCATATCCCTCTTCATCTACTATTACAGCTATCCAGCCTTCTGATTTTTCTACAATGGCAATAAATTCTTGTTCACCTACAGGCACAAAGGCTTCTCCAGATTTTTTTACAGTAAGAGTTAACATTGCAAAACCTGCGTGAGAAAATAGATTCATTTGAGATTTTCTTGCTCTCTCTTGTCCTATTCTAACTGCCTGGTGATATTGCACTAAGTTACCTTGCAAACTTTGACTAAAAGACTTGCCGCTTAACATTTATGTTAAGAACAATTCCTTACACTGAATATTGGACAAAAAATTGCTAGTTGGTGCTGCCGTTGGAGCACTCATCGCAATCATAGTAGTAGTAGCAATACTTCCTAGCTCTGGTTTTCTTCAAAACTTTGTGCAGAAAAACCCAGACTCACCAGGCGGATTAAAGGCAGCTTCAGAGGCAATAAAGCCTGTAATTATCAAAGTTAATGGAACTTCAGTTTTATCATCTACTGATAAAGATGCAACTATTGTTACAAAGTTTGATGTCATTAACCCAAATGATGTAACTGTAATACTAGAAGCAATAACTTACGATCTTTATGAAAATGATGTCTTGATAGGCCATGGTCAAATCGGACAGAGGCTTGAAGGCGCTTATGAAAGCTCAAACTATTATACGCTTGTAGAACATTATACAAACCAACTGGACGGTAAAATTACAATAGAGAACACTGGAGATAATCCTGAGCTATGGTCCGCATTACAAAAAAGTGATACAAAGTGGAGCGTTACGGGAAGTGCGTTTTATAACACAAATACTATTCTTAGTGGGCATCCTGGTTCTGTTGACTTTAACTCTACTCAATAGTCTGATAACAATCAATATTTCTGCCCCTTACTTTTTTTATTAAATTGATACTTGATTATGTAAAAACCTGAATAAAATTATTTTATCGGGTTATATCTTGATCTGATAAATTTTATTAAATAAATAAAACCCAATATGATCCATGTAATAATAATAGATTCCCACACATACATTATTCCAAAATCAACATTTTCTCCAATTTGGGAAGGAATGATTTTTTTTAATTGATACAAGGGAAACAAGAATGGATTAAGATCCTGTGAATTTTGGTAAATGCTCATCGTTCTATATGCTGTATTCATAATCTGAATGATAGCATGCCAGCTGACAAAGACCGTCACAAAAAAGAATACTGCTTTTCTACCAATGTGTTTTTTATATCCTCTTCTTTCTAATTTTAATAGTCTTTCATTTATTTTTTGTAAATCATTTCGTAACTTTTCTATCGGCTCATTGTTATCTGATATACCAATTTCTTTTCTTTTAGCTGAATCTATACTTGTAGAAATCAATGTATCTAAATATCTCTCATCTGATGCAAAGAGAGGTTTCTTATCTTGAAGAGTATTCAAAATATAATTTAATCTACCTGGATCTCCTTTTTTTGATTCTATCAGATAAAGAACAGATCTGATCAAATCACTAGACATTTAATTTTCTCGCACCTCTGTAACTTGCAACCAATAGGAAATGACCATCCATAATAGTATTAGATAAAGCTATCAACATTATCAAGCTCTTTTGGAAAAGGATTTTAATATTATAAGATTACCCTATGCTTTTCAATAAATTAATTACTGGTTCTCTATCTGCATTTGATAAGTTGCTAAAACCTTCCAAAAGCTCCCTTTGAATTATTATTGATTCATCAAGAGCATTTTTGACACTAGCTACATCAAATGGGATTAGATGATCTATTTTTCCATTACTATATGCTTCTACATATTTTCTTAGAATAGAAGAAACAAAGATTGGAGCAACATTCAAAAGCAATAATATTGATTTTTTAAATTCTTTATCCTTAGAGTTAGAATTTTTTTCAAAAAATTGCTCGATTATTTTTACTTGTTCTTTCTTCATTTCTTCCAAAGATGACGCAACAAGTAAACCTCCTTCAGTGAGTTGGTAATATGGTACACCTTCCTCCTGTAATGCCTTTGGGCCTCTTTTGATTGGTAATCTTCCAGCTTCCTCTACAATTCCAAGAGGAAGTAAAATCTCATCTAGATCTCTAAAAATTCCAGAATAGATATTTTGCCACGTTGTCCCATTTTTTTCAGCAAGTCTGTGCGCTATCGCCGTCCTTGTTTTCTTTGTAGGAATAGTCTCAACGGCAAGGTGCATAATGATCCCTCTCTGACGTACCGCTTCTCCTGTAAGTTCATTATCTTTTGTCTTGAATGTCTGGAAGACTGATAGTTGAGGGTTTGGCATTTTTTTCTTCAAAACCAGTTCACTTTCATGTAAAGTAACAGATTTCGATTATTTTGTATATAGTGATATTGATATGAAATTATCATATTGTGTTATTATCGTCTAATACCCAAATATACAAATATACGCTTTCATAGAATATTGCAATAATTTAATATTTTTCTTATATTTTTAATATTTGTCTTTTATTTAACTAATATTCACT
>CAZHDX010000077.1:0-7098 GCA_964531195.1 uncultured Nitrosopumilaceae archaeon | reverse complement strand
CAGATGTTCGACCATATTCTCTTAGTTATCATAGTTGAATATAGATCTATATAGTATACCATAGAACATTGTCAGAACTTCTTTAATCTATATGAATCACAGTTAGATACTTGGCAGAACTTTTGGATGAGAAAGAGGTAAGGAAGCTACAGCTGGTAGGAGGTTCAACCTACGTATTATCATTACCAAAAAAATGGGTTGATGATATGCATTTAAAGACAGGAGATCCTGTTTCAATACTAAGAACTGCAAATAATTCATTATCACTATTACCATCTAGAAATTCTCAGTCTACGCAAACAATGAAATCGAATACGACAATCAGTCAGAAAGACTCTGTAGAATCCATTAAGAGAAAAATCATCGCCATGTATCTTGCAGGATATCAGTTAATTGAGATAAAAAGCAGAGGTGGAAGAATCCAACTCAATCAAAAACAGGCCATACGTGATTTAGTAAGAACAAATATGATCGGAACGGAGATAGTAGAATCAACACCAGAATCCATAACTATCCAGATTTTAACGAGTTTACCTGAACTTTCAATTGCTGATGCATTAAAGCGAATGTTTTTGCTTACATCTACTATGCACAGACAGGCAATAGATGCCCTAAAAGAGATGGATGCTGAGCTTGGCGAAGAAATAATTCATCAAGATGACGAAGTTGATCGTTTTAGTTTGTACATATTAAGAAATCTTACACTTGCAGTTCAGCATGAAAGAATTTTGCGGGACATAGGACTGCAAAAGCCATCTGATTGTATCAGCTATAGAATAGTAGTCAAATCTGTTGAAAGAATTGCAGATCATGCTGTTTCAATAGCTAGTAGAGTAAAATTCCTCAAATCAACATTAGATTCAGCAATGTTACAAAAAATTACAAAACTAAGTGAAGAATCATTAAAGGTTTTTGAGGATTCAATGTCTGCATTAAATAAACGCGATTATAACCTTGCAGACACTGTTGCAACTGATGCTTGTAGAATAGCAGAAAAGGAAAAAGAATTCACAGATAAACTGGAAGAATCAAAAAAATATTCAAGCGTTGTAAAGTTCGTTTTAGAGGACATTAGAAGAACTGCGGAATATTCAAGCGATATAGCAGAAGCGGTAATTAACGAAACTGTGCAAGATATAATCTCAGAAGAAATAGCTTAAGTTTACTACCAATACCTGATTTTATCAATTAAATCCAACTATATTGGATAATTTTTCTAGAAGCAAAACAGAATTGACATTAGAACTCGTCAAGACTACAATGAGCCGGTCTTTGTGCGTGTAAAACAAAAATGCTAAGACTCGTTCTCTTTGCAATATCGAAAACTTTACTTTTCCAAATTCATCATTGTATTCCTTATTCATTGAAGCTTGCAATGCAAACTCCATAAACATCATCTCTTTTTTTTGTGCAGTCAGATCTTTGATTATCCCATCATCACGAGAGACTATGTCTATTAATCTACCCCTATCGTTTATCATAGCGACAATATCAATTTGATCATCAATCCGAGTAATTTTTTCTAGAATTGTTTCTGATAGATTCTTTCGCTCTAGGATTGTTGTCAACACTTTATGTTATAATTTCTTTATCAAAAGGATTCACCGTATAGAATGCGTCGTTCTATATTAGTTACATAGCTCTATGATTTATCAGAAAAACAATAGCACAACTTTAGATAAAAAGGAATTGAGTTCAAAGTCATGGTCTACCATGATCTCGCTCTGTTACGCTATTTCCCCAAGATCAGGTAGACCGAACTAGTTCTAATTTTATTTATCATTTTTAATTGACAGAATTGAAAAAATTAATACTAATTTAAGCAAATTAATCCAATGCACTCTATAGGTTAATTGTTAACCAGATAATTTATAGATCTTGCATGACTCATGACGACGCGTCCTATCTTTGTAGCAAGGGAAATAAGACTAATATTTTTTGTCGATGTCACTACTATAATCTTGTCTTCAAAAGGAAAACTAAACATTATGAAATCATCTTTTTCAGAATGATGGTATCTAATAGGACCATACAGATCGTCAAATTCCTTTCCAAGAGATATATCTAAAATGCATTCCATAAAACGAGTATCATTTCTTTGGCTAAGCGATTGATTAGTAAAATTATCTGATGCTACTTCTTCAAGAGCATATCCAGATTTATCAACCATTGTAACAGATTTTAAATTCCTGTTTAGATTCATTATTGAGTTACACAGTTCTTTATTATCCAAGTCCCCAAATAGCCATACTTGTTACCCTTTTAAAAGAATGGCGATCCTAATGGAAAAATAGTTACCTGTCTCACCCAAAAAGTCGTTAAATAGACATCCTAGTTTCCTGATAATATTCAAAAATAGGCTACATTACCTTTTGTAAAAATTGGTTTATCCTTTTTTGCAAATCTGAATTTATCTCATGAACAGTTCTATTCCCATTAATTGGTATGAGACCATATTTTTTTTGCATTGAATAAAATTCTCTTGAAATCATCTGTTGATAGATTAGGAATGATTCATACATATCATTAGAAAGACCAAGATCTGCTCCTGACTCATAATAATCTAAAGACAAGTTTTTTTGAAAGACTCTGTGAACAAGTACGGAAGGTTCAACATCTAGATAAAAAACAAGATCAGGTTGTATGGCAAATCCATACAAATTATGAGACCAAGTTCTATCTAATCCTCTTACAACGTTGCGTGCTAAGAGAGTGTAGATGTACCTATCTGCAAGGACAATATATCCTGCCTGAAGCGCTGGAATTATTTTGTATTCAAACTGATCCGCAAAGTCAGCAGCATAAAATAATGCAAGTGTTTTTTTTCCAGGATCATAATCTTGTTTTGCTTCAAGAATTCCTTTGCTTACCAACTCTGATCTTTTCAGACCTGTATTTAGAACTGCATGACCATTTGCCTCTAATCTAGAAGTGATCAAATCAATTTGCGTGCTCCTACCAGAAGCATCAGGACCCTCGATTACTATGAGTCTACCTTTGATTTCAATATCCTGCAAATGTTTTATTCCGTGCCCATAGAATTCCACTCTCCGACTCCCAAGGTTTCGTTTTTTTATTTTTGTCATTTACGGATTCTCCTGTTAGGTTTGGCCTCTGTTGGTAAAAGAGATGCAATTTTTTTTCTTACAAATTTTTGTTGATCTTCAATATTCAAGGTTCCGTCAATCACTGTGAAATCTTCTGACTTTGCCATAGAATCATATTCTTCAATAATTCTACCTTGAAAAACTCTGTAACTTTCGTAGGGATCGTTGCTAAGATTTAGATCCATTCCAGCTTCATAATATTTTAGCTTGGGTCTCCCAACTAAAATTCTATCAACTGCAATATCTACAGGCACACGAAAATAGAAGATCATAGCAGGTTTAATTGCGAAATTGTAAACATTTCTAACCCATTCTGGATTACAACCCCTTACAACATCTCTTGCAAACGCGGTAAAGACGTACCTATCTGCAAGGACAAAATATCCTGCTCGTAATAAGGGAAAAATATTTCTTTCATATCTGTCAGCAAAATCAGTAGCATGTAACAGACTAAAAGTAGTTGGTGTTAAAAGCACTCTTTTCTTACCTTTTGAGGTAATTTCCTTTACCATTTCAGAAGAATTCCATTCCGATTTGAAGACATTAACTCCCTTGTATGCTAACCACTTTTCCAAAAGATGAATCTGGGTTGATTTCCCAGAACCGTCTATTCCCTCAACGACTATTAATTTACCTGGAATATTCTTCATATCAATTGCTACCATGGGATTAATTTAATTCCTATTTTTTGATCATTATCCATGTATGAAGACCTCGAATTTTTGAGATGACATTGTAATACAGTAATCTCCTGACAATATGCATTATTGATTATGATCTATATAGTCACTATACAAATATGAAACATAAGAAATTATAGTCGATTATAAAATAACGACGTAACCAATTGTTAATGTTGAAGGTCGATCATGGAAATAAAGTCAAATTTAATTGAATTTCAGGAGATAAATTAGTTGGAAGTATTTGTCCTTAGACACGGTGAAGCTGTAAATCGACCTTCAATCTCAACTAGTGACTCAAAGAGACAATTAACTACGAGAGGCAAAAATGAGTTAGAGGAAATCTCAGAGGCGTTAAAGGTTTTAGATATTGAATTTGACTATATTTTTACCAGTCCTTTGATACGTTCTAAGCAGACTGCAGAGATTATATTCAAAAAAATAAAATCCAAAAACAAGATTGCAGAATTACAAGACTTGAAACCAGAGGGAAATAGGTTGGAATTCTATAACAAGCTTACCACACTAAAGCAGGATTCACGTATACTGATTGTTGGGCACGAACCCTATCTTAGCTCTTTGATTGGTGAAGTTATTTCTCAAAACAAATGTAAAATTGATCTTAAGAAAGGGGGTCTTGCAAGAATAAAGATAATTTCCCTAATACCAAAGGTAAATGGCGAGCTAAAATGGTTACTCACACCACGACATTTAAGGAAAATGATATGACAATCTGTGTTCCATATGTTTTTCATTTAGTAAAAAAATCTAAATCCGACCTAGATTAATAGTAATATGATTATGTCAAAGAGAGGTAATGTTTGCTGAAAATATCAGTAATTGATCTTGGATATAATTCTACAAAATTGGTAACATATAATGTCAAAGATGACGATTCCTTTGGAGTTCAAGACCAGGAGAGCATAAAGGCTAAGCTTGGTGAAGGTTTGGATGAGAAAGGCAGATTAAGTAAAAAACCAATGTCACGCACAATTGAAGCGTTAAAGTTGTTCAGAGACATTATTCAGCTTAATCCAATCAAATCGGTCTTACCTATAGCTACAAGCGCTGTCAGAGAAGCACAGAATAGAAATGAATTTCTAAATGAAGTATATCGCGAGACAGGACTTAGATTTAAGATACTCTCCGAAAGAGAAGAAGCGCTCTATTCATATGTTGGGGCAATAAAATCACTTCAGATCCCTGACTCTTTGTTTTTTGATTTAGGAGGAGGAAGTTTAGAAATTGTTTATGCAGAAAAATTCAGAATAAAAAAAGTAATATCTTTACCGCTTGGTGCTCTTAGACTAACTCAACAATTCAATGGAAAAGATGGTACATTTTCTGCTAAAAATTATAAAAATATGAAGCGACACATTTGGAACCTTTTGCCAAACAAAAAAGACCTGAATATTAGTGATGACACCAAGATGGTGGGAGTTGGAGGAGCATTACGTGCTCTTGCAAGATATGATCAAAAGATCTCCAGATATCCTCTGGATAAAATACACAACTATGAAATGAAATACAAATCAATTAGCACTATGGCAAATCAATTAGACAAAATGAAATCAGACGAAATTTCAAAGATATCTGTTATAGGTACCAGTAGATCAGAAACTATTGTCGCAGGTTCATGTGTGATTAAGGTCCTTATGGAAAAATATGGTTTTAATGAACTACATGTTAGTAATCATGGATTACGAGAGGGAACACTTTCTATATTTCTTGAGAGCCCAAAGTCATTTGAGACTAGGTCCTTAACTCCAGAACAGCTAAGAGCAGTCATTGCATTAACAAAACCTTCAAAAGAATTTCAAAGATCAGAAGGTTTTATTCAGAACCTTATTTCAACAAAATTATTACAAGATAATGAATTCCAAATTCTTACTCATGCAGAAAAGATAACCCTCGAGAAACGCCCATTCAACGATCCCCAGAGTTTGTTTTATTCCGTAATAGATCAAGATATACAGCTTGGGCATAAAGAACAATTGCTTTTAGCCTTGTCTTTGGTTTATGCTAGACATACAAAAACAGCTGAATGGTTATTCACAAGATTCAAGCCACTGCTGGCTCAAGAAGATAGAGTAATTATGAGGAAAATTGCTTCTCTGATTAGACTTTTCAAAGTTTTAGAACAGACAAAATCAAAGATAGAACTAAAAAGATTTGACGTTGACATGGCAGAAATCCACATAGTTCAAATGAAACTTCTTCCAAAAAGACTGCTTCAAAAAACCCTTAGAGAATTTGAGGATGCTTTTAACATACACATAATATGTATGATACGTCCAAATGTTGCAAATGCACAATCTTCAATTTTAAAATTGTAGAATGTTCTGATCTTTTATTTTATAACAAATTAAAACGTTGATATAAACAAATCAATATCTATATCTTATGATCCAAGGCCACGAGATGGTACCTAAAAATTATCTTGAACAGTTTGATAAAACCGTTCAGAAAATGAATAACCAACTTGAAAAATATCTTTCAGATCCAAATGAAAAAAATATTCATGAAGTTAGGATATCAATTAGAAGATTTTTGATGGCAAGCAGAATACTGCCAAAAAAAGTACGACAAAAACCAAAGGTAAAAAATTTTATAGAATTTCATAAAAAATTTTTCAAAACCAATAGCAAAATACGTGATTTTGATATAATTTCAAGCAAACTTTCTCCGTATCCCGAGGTGCAAGAGATCTTGAAATTAATCGAGAATGAAAAGGAAGAAAAAATAAGACTAGCCCAAAAACAGGCAAAATTATCTACCAAGCTTGGATTCCCAAAAATTAAGCACAAGAGAATTTCTCAAGTGCGACTAGAAAATAACTTTAGGAAAAAATCTGTAAAAATGATTGAAAATATACAAGTGCTATTGCCAAAAGTTTTAAGCAGTGATGAAATGGTTTCAGAGTTGCATGAGTTAAGAAAAGAATGTAAGAAACTACGATATCTTCTTGAACTTTCTAGTACTTCAATATCATCGGATTTTATAGCCAAGCTAAAACAAATGCAAGAAGTTCTTGGTGCTATTCATGATAGCGATATAACAACTGATTTTCTAAAAAGGACTTTTGCGGAGGAAAACAAATTTGAACATATATTAAAAAAAGAAATAGAAACTAGATTAGAGCTTTATAACAAACTAGTCAATATGCATAATACTTCACAAAATTCTGTCCTTACAAAATAATTATATTATTTACAAAAATTTTGAAATTATTATTTAATTAAAAGTTTAAAAAATTCAAAAAAAATTAATAAAAAAATTTTTTTTTTCAAAATTTATTTTAAAAATAAAAA
>CAZHDX010000076.1:0-7129 GCA_964531195.1 uncultured Nitrosopumilaceae archaeon | reverse complement strand
CCGCGGGAATATCTTTCTCTGTTCTGTACCACTGAAAAACTTGTACTGGACAAGCTTCAATACATGCACCATCTGCAACGCATGAATCCCAGTCTACTGCTACCATCGTACCACTTACACCTAACGGTTCTAGCTTTTCACCGTGGGCCTTGTACGCATCTATAACCTCATGGTTTTCAGCTGCTTCAGCCTTTCTACCTGGGCCCCATCTAAAGTGAAAATGTTCGCCATCTGAATGTATTATTTTTCCAATTGGCTTCATTCCTTTTGGAAAATCTTCTGGTATTGGCATAAGGTGTCTGCAAATAATATGTTATTTAAACCTAGACAAAATTAGTTTTAACTAACTGAACCTAATTATCTCCTTTTCATGAATATCCATACTTAATTGATCAACTTTGATCGCTTTTGTAGGACAAACTTCTACACAGGCCATACACCATATGCAATCAGCTTCTTTTACTGGATTTGCCTTATCAGAATAATCTTTTCTATCCTTTCTTCCAGTTTCACCAGGGTTTTTGTACCATTCAAATACTTTAACAGGACAACTCATGAGACAGATTCCATCAGCAATACAAGAATCCCAATCAACAGCAACAAAAGTGCCATGAATTCCCATTGGTTTGATTTCTTCCCCATTTGCTGAATATGCCGCCTTGACTTTTTCATCACTTGCAGCCTCAGCCAGTCTCCCTGGTCCCCAAACAAGATGAAAGTTTTCACTTAAAGGATCCTTAAATTTTTCAAGAGCAGTATGGTTTATTGGAAAATTTTCATCAATAGGCATCGAGATAATTGATAACAATTACTTATTTAAATTGTATACAAGATAAATTCATATTTTCACCATCAATGATTTTAATCATTGGGAATTTTCAAATATGATGTTTATCGCAGTCCAAACATAGGAATATACAGTAAATGTAATGATAATTTTGTTTTTTTGCCAAACGGTTTTGCTACATCAAAAGCCAAGAATTTGTCTGAATTTCTAAAGACCGATTATCTATTTACTTCTGTAGCAAATACAAGGCTTCTTGGACCTCTTATGGTTGCTAATAATAAGGGTATTTTATTACCACGCAATTGTCTAGAAGAAGAACTTTTACATCTTAAAAAGTCCACAGGTCTTAATGTCGAGATTTTAGAGACAAAACATACTGCAATTGGAAATTTGATCTGTGTAAATGACAAGGGAGGAATCATGTCTACAATTATTTCCAACGAATATGTAAAAAAAGTTGAAGATGTTTTAGGAATTGAAGTAATTCAAAAAAAAATATCAGGTTATTATCAAACTGGTGCAATGGCAGTTGCCACTTCACATGGAGGAATAATTCATCCAAATACAGAGGACGACGATATCAAAAAAATTTCCGAGGTATTAGGAGTAGAACTAGAGCCTGCAACAATCAACGGTGGAACACCTTATCTTGCATCAGGGACACTAGCTAACAATAAATCAATAGTAGTAGGCACTTTGACTAATGGACCAGAGCTTGTAATGCTAACAAAAGCATTTAGAGTTGAAGACTAGTCTTTGGATCAGCCAATATAGAATCAATCAGAACTTGTTTTTCTGTTCCATCTTTCATATTTCGGAGTACCACGTGTTTTGATGAATACTCTTTTGGAGCTACAATAATTACATATTTTGAATTTGAGGCCAATTCCATTTGTTTTTTCAATGATTTTCCTACCAAATACGTTTCTGCCTGTATTTCTTTTTGTCGTAGATGAGAAGCTATGCTAAATGCAACTTTTTGCATTTCTTCATTTGTATAAGCAACCCAAATTTTTGGTTTTATATAACCCACATCAATTCCTTGTATTTCGATAGAATTGATTATTCGCTCAATACCTCCTGCTGCTCCTGTTGCACTCAAGTCTTCCCTTCCAAAAGCTTTTGTCAGATTATCGTATCTTCCCCCACCTACAAGAGCTCCAAGGTCAGATGTTGAATCAAATGCTTCAAAAACAATTCCAGAATAATAATCAAGACCTCTTACAATACCAAAGTTTATCCTAACATTATTGACATTCCTATTCTTAAGTGAATTAATCAATTGTCGTAATTTATCCCAATTTTTTAATTCTTTTACATCAAATTTTTCCTCTATTTCTTCAGGAGAGCCCTTTATCTGTGAAAATTCTAGTATTTTATTTAAATCAGAAATTGAATAATTTTTTTCTTGATATTCTTTAATTATTTCTTCCTTTCTCTTTTTTTGAATCTTATCAACAGCTCTTAATATATCTCCAACTAAAATTGATGAATCAGATTTGAAGATTTTGCGAACATATGATTCTATAAGTTCACGATCACAAACATCAATAGTTATGTTTTGCAATTTTAAGTTAGATAAAAATTTGGATGTAAATTCAATTATCTCTGCATCGGATTCAATATTAGGCTGACCATAAATTTCAATATCCCATTGATGGAAAAATCTATATCTTCCTTTTTGAGGTTCATCATATCTCCAGACTCCTCCAAAAGCAGAAAATTTGGCAGGTAGTTTCAATGATTTTTGTGATACCACATACCTTGTTAGTCCAATAGTAAAATCAAACCTCAATGCAACCTCTCTATCACCCTTATCCAAAAAATAATAAATTTCATTTTTAATAGATGGACCACTTTTTGCTTCCATTACTGAAAGTAGTTCGATAGGAGAAGGTTCCATAAAATGGAAACCAAAAAGATTTGATGTTTGAATGAATTTCTGTCTCACATATTCAATTATTGAAGTTTCTTTGAAATTAATATCTCTCATTCCACGGGGTAAATCCAAATTCAAAAGTCATTCTTTTTCTAATACATTTAGACTTTCTGTTATTACCAAAACTTGAATTTATACAATTTGCATAATTTTACAATGGATTAATAGATGAGTTTCAAATTATAAAATCATGACATACAAATACCTAGAACATATGACTGATGCATTTATTGAAGTAACAGGAAATACCCTAGAAGAGGCTTTTGAAAATGCAGGAATTGCAGTAGTTGACACCATGATAGATATCAAATCAGTCGAGGCAATTACTTTAAAAAAAATTGAGATCAAAGCAAAAGACCTTAGTTATTTACTTTATAATTGGCTTGAAGAAATCATTATACTTACAATAACGGAAGGATTTGCAGCTAGAAAATTTTCCATACAACTGATCGATAAAGATGGGTATGAGCTTGTAGCAAAAATAAATGGTGAAGAAATAGATTTTAAAAAACATAATTTCAAATTAGAAATAAAATCACCAACATTTCACCTGATGGAAATAAAACTGGAAAAACCCATTACAATGAGATTTCTTCTTGATTTATAGGTTAAATTATTAAATGGTATTTATTTTATTGATTTCTATTGGTAGATAAAGAACTTGAAGAGATAATGAAAAAGAAGTTAGCTGAAATGACAACTCAAAAAGAACCAGAAATTCTTGAATTAACAGATACAAATTTTGACAACGCTATAGAGGGAGATAAACCAGTACTAGTTGACTTTTGGGCTACCTGGTGCGGTCCGTGTCAATACATGTTACCTATATTTACCAGATTATCTAAAAAATACAAGTCAATCAAATTTGCTCGGGTGAATGTGGATAATGCTCAAGGAATTTCTTCAAGATACGGAGTATATGCAATTCCAACTTTTATTATTTTTAAAAATGGCCAACCGGTGGAAAAGGCCGTTGGTGCCGTTGGAGAACCTGGTATTCACATGCTGGCTCAAAAATATGCTTAAAATCCATACATAGGATTTAGAGTCCTTTGTATTTTTATTATTTCTTGTAATACTTGAAATTCTTCTGGATTTAATTTATGCGTAAATTGTTTAAGCAAAAGTTTTACTTCGGGTGAAGGTGGAAAAGAATAGAATGCTTCTTCCTCAGATACTTGTCTGCCAATAGTAATATTTTGGATAGAAATGGCAACTTCCTGTCCCTTTTTAGCTTCGTCAATGTTTTTACCATTGTCTTGCAGCTGATGAATTATTCCAATCTTTCTTCCAGACATATTCATAATCGGAACTTTTTGTCTTAAGACACCAACATCTATACGAACACCAAAAACAGCAGGGTTACTTTTGCGAAACACATATCCTTTTAAAAATGTAAATTTGCATAAAGGAGTTAGCTCCAAGAAAATAGCATTTTCTTCATTTGCAGTATCTTCATCTACCCAATGAGCATAGTTATCAACTAGGCTATAGATTACTTGATCATGAAAGATTCGTACATGATTTACATCGGCTTCATCTTGCGCATCCTGTAAAATTTTAACATTAAAAGCAATTACAACACCCAGATGCCTGTCCTTTTCTTTTATTGAAAGTGCTTCTATTACATCCCGTCTTGTAACAGGTCCAATATCTGCCATAGACACTGGCACATTTTGACGTTTTAATAGATCAGTTAGAGCTTCAAGAGAACCAATAGTATCACATTTTAGAATAACTCCTTTTGTATCTGTTTTAACAAAAACCGATTTCATTTCAGATTCAACTAATTTTTTTAATTCCTCTACCTCAACATCTTTATCAGTAGAATATATTGGGCTCCCAGGAAGAACGCCCTCGAGATCGGGAGAAGCAATTTTTACACCTGCTGCAGCTCTAATTTCATTTACAGGTTTGAATTTATCTCGCGGATCTCTCATTTCATCTAGGGGTTTTGGCAACAATATAGCTTTTGCTTTTGTAGCAATCACAGAATCTCTTTTTGCCAGAACAATTGTATCACTTTTTTTGAGATTACCGTCAATCAATATAATATTTGCAGTTACACCTAAACCAATTTCTTCTTTAACTTCTAATACAATCCCTTTTGTGCTTTTTTCATTTTGTTCTAATTTTTTTTGCATGTATTGTTGTGTCAACCCGACTAATACAGTAAGCAATTCCGGAATTCCCTCGCCAGTTCGTGCACTTACTGGTACAATAGATACTTCCTTGGTAAAATCCTTAACCCTGTAAAATGCTTCAGAATTATAACCTAAAATTGAAAGTGTTCCGACAACATTGTAAAGAAACTCATCAAGTGTATTTTGAACAAATGAATCTTGTTCCTTTATTGATTGTGAAATAAACTTTGTATTAGTTTTTTTCCATCCAGAAATTTGATCAATTTTATTTAAGGCTACTACAAATGGTACCTTTCTGCTTTGCAGTATTTTCAAACTTTCGTTAGTTTGTGGTTGAAATCCTCTATTTACATCAACAACTAATATTGCAATATCTGCAGCAGAGCCTCCTCGAGCTCTTAGGTTTGTAAAGACTTCATGTCCAGGTGTATCTATGACCAGAAGACCTGGAATTTCATCTCTACCGCCACTCAGTTTTGAAAAAAGTGGACCACAAACATTTTTGATAGTATCAGAAGGAAGAAAACTTGCTCCAATATGTTGTGTAATACCACCTGCTTCTCTTCCTTGAACGCCAGTACCACGAATTTTGTCAAGTAATGAGGTCTTACCAGAGTCAACATGACCTAGAACTGTTACTATTGGCTGCCGTATTTGCAACTATTTTCACTTGAATACTACAACTACTTCCTTTTCAAAACTTTCCTTAGAATCTGAGGCATGAATAATGTTATCTGTTAATCCCAGTCCAAAATCTCCTCTGATAGATCCTGAAGAAGCTTCATATGATTTTGTGGAACCAATCATGAGTCTAGTCGTATTAATAGCGTTATTTCCCTCAACAACTGCTGCTACCACCCTTCCTGAGGTTATAAAAGACACGAGTTCACCAAAAAATGGTTTTGATTTATGTACAGAATAAAATTCTTCAGCCATTTCTTTTGAAAAAGTAAACATTCTTAATTTTACAAGTTTGAATCCTTTATTTTCAAATCTAGATAAAATCTGACCAATTAATTTTCGTTCCACTCCGTCAGGCTTTACAATAAAAAGCGATTGTTCCGTCATTTTATTTTTTAACCTTAATTCCGCCTTTTACATATTTGTTAGTCCACTTTAGTCGTCTTGGATCTCGTTTTAAAACAAGCATATTTTTTTTGCATTTTGATGAGCAAAACCAGTAAACAGTACCGTCGTTTTTAACGAGCATTGTTCCTGATCCTTTTGCTACAGGTCGATTACAGAAACTACAAGGCTTTACAAGTACGCTCAATCAATAATCACTTTATCTTTCTTGCTTCACGTTCAGTTTCACGCAACATTAGGATATCAGACATTCTTACAGAACCTTTCACATTTCGTGTCAAGATTCTTCCTTTGTCCTTACCGTCCATAATTTTCACTCTAACTTGTATAACTTCTCCCGCTATACCAGTTCTACCAACGATTTGAATAACTTCAGCTGGAGTAACTCCTTCACTGCTCATTTGTTAGCTTGTCCACCTTTAATTTGTGTAAGCGATGCAACGATTTGATCGACAATATGTTGAGCATCACCAGCATCAATAATAGATGCTGCTGCAGAAGTAACGTCTATCCCGAGAGATTTTCCTAGATCCTGTCTGCTCGGAACAAATGCGTAAGCTGCACCATGTTCCTCACAAAGTATTGGAAGGTGTGCCACTACTTCTGGAGGTTCTACATCTTCTGCAATTATAACTAGTTTACTTACTCCACGTTCGATTGCTTTTGTAACCTCGTTTGTACCTTTCTTTACCTTTCCACTCTGATGTGCAACTCTTAATGCCTCATAGATTGGACTTACCAAATCTTCAGGTACTTGGAACTTCACATAATACGCCTTAGCCAGATGTATCACCCAATGGGATCATTTCCATCCCTAAAGTGCTTCCAATTGGTTTTAAAAGTGTTATCTGTCGAGAATTGATTTTATTTTTGACATATAATTTGCAAAAATAACATTAAGATTATCTTGAGAATCAGACTCTGCATAAATTCTTACTATAGGTTCAGTTCCGCTTGCTCTAACCATCACCCAATTTATTTTATCAAATATTATTTTAATTCCATCAGTTGTGTCAATTTTATTGCTTTCGCTGGCAGCCAATCTTTCCATAATTTTTTTTGCTTCTTGTTTTGAACATTCAACTTTACCTTTTGTAGTGAATGATAAAGGTAAAAGTTGCAACTCTTCTGAAATTTTTTTGTTGGAATGTGCAAGTAAATCAAGCATTAATG
>CAZHDX010000075.1:0-7223 GCA_964531195.1 uncultured Nitrosopumilaceae archaeon | reverse complement strand
CATTTCCCATTGCAATAGTTACGTCAAGGCTTTGCCTAATTGAAGCAGCAAAAGAAGCAGTAGAATATGGTATGACTATTCCACTTGTTCCTAGAATTGAGATGCCCCCGATAATTCCTAATCTTGGGTTATCTGTCTTTGTAGCAAGGGATTTTCCCTTTGGCACTGAGATGACTACTTTAATGCCATTTTTTTCTAGAATTCCGTGTCCTATTTCTTGAATGTTTTCAGTTATCATTCTTTTTGGAGTTGGATTTATAGCAGCCAGTCCTATCTCAAGTCCAAGTCCAGGTTTTGTTACTCGTCCTACACCTTCTCCGCCATCAATTTCAATTTGATTTGGTATGCTAGTAAATGAAATCTCTGTGATTATTTCTGCACCATGTGTAACATCAGGATCATCACCGCCATCTTTTATTACAGAACATTTGGCACTATGCATATCAAATTCACAATTTGCAATTTTAATTTGAATTTTAGTTTTTTTAGGTAAGGTTACATCTATGAAATCTACTTTCTTTTGAGTTAAAATAGCTGTGACTCCAGCCTTTGCACCTGCTGTAGCACAAGTTCCTGTTGTGAATCCAGTTCTAAGCGTATTCTTTGGATTTGATTCAATTTCCATAAAAGAAATTAATTTTTTATGTATTAATCTTTATCAGGCTATAGTATACTAGAAAGAATAATCCATAACGCTACTAAGCCAAGACCTCCGTACAAAATAATGTGTGTTACAACTTGTGAAGGTTCTTTTTCTTGATTATGACTGTAGGTCTCAGGTGTATTTACACCAAATGGATTACGAAATTCATCAAACGGATTCTTGGTGTGAGATCCCTCGTTTGCTTTTTTATCATATTGTTTCCAAAATTCGGCATAGGTGTAGGCGATATCTACTTCTGTTCTCCCCCGTTTGTTTTTCTCCTCTAGTCTGAGTATCTGATAAGCTTCAATAATCTGCTTAAATTTTTCATCATTTTTTTCATTTTTATTTCTGTCAGGGTGATATTTTAATGAAAGTCTTCGATATGCATTTTTTATCTCTTTTTGAGATGCTCCTTTTTGCACACCTAATATTTGGTAGCAATCATTGATATTCAACTAATCTTATTTACAATACCTTTAAAATTAATCTGTCGGATACAGTTTGCGAGAATGTACAATGATACAAAGATAGCCATTTCCGGTGCCAATGGATTTGTAGGCAAAAACGTAGGAAAAGTGCTTGCTGCAAAGGGGATTTCAGTTATCGGAATTGTGCGTAAAGGAAATGAGTCGTCAATTGATTTTGGGACTGCTCTAACATCTAAAGACCTTTCCGAAAAATCTCTTGTTTCAAAATTAAATGGATGTTCTGCTCTTTTGCATTTTATTGGAAGAGGAAAACAGACTGTTTCTGCTGATTACCAAAAAACAAATGTAGGTCTTACAAAAAATGCGATTAACTTATGTAAAAAAGCGAAAATTAAAAAAATTATTTACATGAGCGGCCTTGGAGTAAGCAAGGATACTACATTTGGATATTTTATTTCCAAATTCCGTGCAGAACAAGAAATAATTAATTCAGGTTTAAATTACACAATATTTCGTGCATCATACATAGTGGGCAAAGATGATCCCTTGTCAAAAAATCTCTTGAAGCAAATGAAAAAAAAGACAATAACTATTCCTGGTTCTGGCAGATATAGAATACAACCAATTTTTGTTGGAGATGTAGCTGAGGTGATATTTCAATCAATAATGCAAGAAAAATTTGTAAATAAAATTATTGATCTTGTAGGTCCGCAGATTTCAACATTTAATGATTACATCAAAGATTTTCTTCAAGGTAGCAAAGTTCCTGTAAAACATGAAGATTTAGAAATTGCATATCACAGGGCACTCCATAATCCAAAATCAGATTTTGGAGTGGATGATTTGAATATCTTGGTGGGAGATTATGTTGGAAATCACAAGAAATTGAAAAGTATGTCTGGAATTAAATTTAAGACCTATAAATCAGTCTTAGAGACCAGCCGCCGCCCTTAGTATGTGAGCCTTGTCAGTTTTTTCCCAACTAAATTCTGGGTCGTTTCTGCCAAAGTGACCATACGAGGCAGTTTTTCTGTAGATTGGACGTTTTAGTTGCAACTGGGATATTATAGCTGCCGGCCTCATGTCAAAATGTTTTCTAACAATATTTTCAATTTGTTCTTCAGGAATTTTACTAGTGTCAAATGTACTTACCATTAGAGAGACAGGTTCTGCAACACCGATTGCATATGCCACTTGAACTTCACATCTTTCGGCTAAACCAGCAGCTACTATGTTCTTTGCAATGTACCTGCACATGTAGCATGCTGATCTGTCTACTTTTGAAGGATCTTTTCCAGAAAAAGCGCCTCCTCCATGTCGGCCCATGCCTCCGTAAGAATCTACAATGATCTTTCTGCCAGTGAGGCCAACATCGCCAGGAGGTCCCCCAATAACAAATCTGCCAGTAGGATTGATGTGAATCTTAATTTTATCGTGCCAGTATTTTCCACAAACTGGCTTGACTACTTTGTCGATTATTTCTTTTTTTATCTGCTCGTTGTTTATTTCAGGTGAGTGCTGTGTTGATATGACTATGGCTTCAACTCTTTTTGGTTTTCCATCTTCGTACTCTACTGTAACTTGAGATTTTCCATCTGGTCTTACCCAAGGAAGTATCTTATTTTTTCTAACCTCTGCAAGTTGCTTTGTAAGCTTGTGAGCTAACATGATTGGCATTGGCATTAGCTCTTCAGTTTCATTTGTTGCATATCCAAACATGAGTCCTTGATCACCTGCTCCCTGTTCCTTATTTTCAGATGATGAAACACCTTGAGAGATGTCTGAACTTTGTGAGTGCAAGGAGACTAGTACGCTACATGATTCTGCATCAAAACCATATTGAGGATCATCATAACCAATTTCACGCAATGTTTTTCTTACGATATCTTGCACATCAAATTTTGCTTTAGAGGTGACTTCACCTGCAACTACCACTATTCCTGTAGTAGTCAAGGTTTCCACCGCAACTCTTGAATCGGGATCCTGTTTTAGAAATTCGTCTAAAATTGCATCTGAAATCTGATCACATACTTTGTCTGGATGACCTTCTGTTACAGATTCTGATGTAAAGAGGTAAGTTCGCCCCATTTTTAAAACCAAATTTTATTTACAGTTCATTTTCGAGTCTTATAAAAAGAACATTATTTCCTCTTACAATGACCCGGCCATAGTTTGCAATCATCTTACCGTTGCTTATCTCCTCTGCATCCGTCATAATCAAATTCATGTAAGAGTCTACATTATTCATTTTTCCCTTGTATTCCACTTCGCTTTTCAACCTGACAGTGACCTTTTTGTTGATGCTTTTTTGCAATGTCGTCAAAGGTCTTTTTGGTTGTGCTTGGGACAAACATAAATCACTTGTGAGCATTGCCTGAAATCGGGAATAAAAGCCTTCCCGATCTTGATTAGAATTTGAGATTCTTTAATTTGTAGTGTTTTGTATAGACTTAATGATTACAACAGGTTTTGGTATGCTAGATGAACTCCTAGGGGGTGGTATAAGGGGTGGATTGATCACCGATATTTTTGGTACAAGTGGATCAGGCAAAACACAACTTGTGTTGCAAATTTGTGCAAATTCTCTTGCTAATGATGGGATGATTCTTTATCAAGATACTACCGGTAGTTTTAGACCAGAAAGGTTAGTCGAGCTTCTCAAAGCTAAAGAAATGAATCCACAACTTCTTGATAAGGTGGTTGTTGGAAGGATAACAAACACTTCTGAACAGCTAAAGTATGTAGACAAAATATCAGAAATTGAGAATTTAAACCTCGTTATAATTGAAAACATTACAGATCTTTTTTCTTTCGAGTATTCAAAGGAATCAAATTCGCTAGAAAAACATATTGCATTTATGGAATATATGCACAAGTTAGCATATGTTACGGTAAAAAGAAAGATTCCAGTAGTTGTAACTAACATGATTAGGAAATCTGATGATGAAGAAAGAGAAAATCTAGGACGATCGATAAGCATGTTCACGCATCAAAAAATTAATCTAGTAAAAAATGGACAAAAATTCAGCGCACAGGTTTTTCCTTATTTTGGTAGCAAGAAAATAGTTAATTATAAAATTACACATAATGGAGTGGAAGGCTTACCTTAAGATATTTATCAGCGTGACTGACTAGGACACTCATGGCAGGCATTTTTGATTCTATACCAATCATTACAGTAATTCTATTTGGAATCGGATTGGTGGGTGTTATGGTTTATGAGCGAGCTAGAACAAGACAAAATCAAGAACCAGAACCAACAAGCTAATTCTTTGTTTATAGAAAAGTTTCGCTCTTTAGGATTTGAAAACCTAACTGATATACAGAAAAAAGCAGTCCCGGCAATATTTCAAAAATTTGATTCTCTAATAGTTGCTCCAACAGGTTCTGGCAAGACAGAATCCTCAGTAATTCCTATTTTTGCTCATCTTGCAAAGTCTAAAAAATTTGGAAAAATAAAAGCATTGTACATTACACCGCTTCGTGCACTAAATCGTGATGTATTTAGACGAATAATAAAATATGCTGAAACTGAAAATCTAACCATACAAATACGACATGGTGATACATCTCAATTAATTAGAAAAAAAATAAACGAATCACCTCCTGACATTTTGATTACGACTCCTGAGACGGTCATGATCCTTTTGACTCAGCAAAAAATGTTAAACGCTCTTTCAGAACTTGAATGGGTAGTGATAGACGAGGTGCATGAGCTCTTGGGAAATGAACGAGGATCTCAACTTTCTCTCAGTCTAGAACGATTGCAAATCAACTCAAAACTTCCTATCACTAGAGTTGGTCTTTCTGCAACAATAGGAAATATTAGTGAATCTGCCAAATTTGTAGTTGGCACAAAACGAAAATGCAAAATAATTCAAGATAATTCCATAAGAAAATATGATATCGAAGTCAAATATATTGATGGAACAATCACTGATGTCGTTGATTTTATTATAGAATATGTAAAAAATTTCTACAGCAATTCACCTGTCCTGCTTTTTACAAACACACGTGGAGAATCAGAGTATCTTGCATCCATCCTAAAAGAAAGATCTAATTCAAGAGTAGAATTACACCACGGATCCCTCTCTCAAGAAGTTCGAGAAGAAACAGAAGAATCGCTTAGACAAGGTACACCAGGAATAGTGGTCTGCACCTCTTCACTTGAACTTGGACTAGATATTGGCTCTGTTGAACTAGTAATTCATTATGGATCTCCAAGACAAGTATCAAAACTAATCCAAAGAATAGGGAGAAGCAAACACAATAGAAATTCCACTGCAAAAGGTCTAGTTGTAACAAACAATTCTGACGATGAATTTGAGATTCGTGCCATACTTGAAAGGCTAAAGGAAAGATCCATCGAAGATCAGGTTATCCATGATGGAGCACTTGATGTGCTTGCCCATCACTTGGTAGGTATGACAATGCAATCTGGCAGTATATCTGTAGACAACGCTATCAGTATGATAAGGAAGGCGTATCCGTTTAGAAATATAACTATAGAAGAATTCTTCTCGGTTTTGGAGATTCTGCATTCAAGCTCAATCTTATTTTTCGATAAAGAAAAAATGGTTTTCACAAAAAAAGGTAGGGCATTCCGATATTATTTTGAAAATCTTTCCACAATTCCTGATATTTTAAAATTCAAGGTTTTTGATACTGCTAGCAAGAAAATTATTGGAAGCTTAGATCAACGATTTGTAGGAGATTATGGTGATCAAGGAAATGTTTTTGTTCTTAGGGGAACGCAATGGCGAATACTAAATGTCGATGAACAATCGTTAAAAATTAATGTTGAACCTGTAAGTGCAGCAGGTATTAACATTCCTTACTGGGAAGGTGAAAATATTCCCGTTGATTACACTACAGCAAGAAAGGTTGGCTTTTTCAGAACTAGAGTTCAGACAACTTCGCCTAAAATAGCTAATAAAGTGATAGAGAATCTCAAGCTGGGAGCTATACCTGATGAAAAAACCATAGTGGTTGAGGCGCTATTAGCTCGGAATACTATAGTAATGCATTCTTGCTTTGGTACAAAAATAAACTCAACTCTTGCTAATCTTTTTTCCGCAATGATTTCGGCAAGAACAGGATACTTGGTGGATTCTAGATCTGATGCTTATAGAATAATGATGTCCTCTACAGGTAGGATATCACAAAATTCTATTTTGGATGTCATTAAAGATGAATTTGATTTGTCCGTTATTGTAAGAGCATCACTTGCAGGCACTTATAATGTGAATTGGCGTACTTGGTGTGTAGCAAAGAAATTCGGCATAGTAAGTCGTGGATCAATTTATGACAGAAAATCAGCTAGATTCCTCTATGATAAATATTCAAAGACACCACTTGCAAAAGAAGCTGTACGAGAATTGTTCCATGACAAATATGATTTAGAGGGAACAGAGGAGCTATTAAAGAAAATAAAATCAGATGAAATACAAATACATTGGAACAATGTCGAAAGCTTCTCTAAACTTGCAGAACCAATACTAGATCGCACAACAAAATACTACGCATCTCCCGCAAACATTGACAAAGGAATTTTAGATCTTGTTAAAGCAAGATTATTGAAGACTAAACATAGGCTTGTTTGTGCCCGATGTGGAAGATGGGAAAGAGTAGTCGAAACAAAAGAAGTAATAGATCCACTTGTGTGCCCCTATTGTAAGTCAAGGCAGATAACTGCTACATATTTTTCTGATTATGAACTATCAAAAATTACACAAAAAAAATATTCTGGGAAAAAAACCACAGCCGATGAAAATCATAAATTTCTACGTGCTTGGAAAATATCTTCACTCTTGGAAAACTTTGGCAAAACAGCGCTTCTAGTTCTTTCTGGATATGGTGTAGGTGCTGATACCGCAGCTCGGATTTTAAGAAACATGGTAGGTGAAGAAGAATTGTACAAACAAATCTACGAGGCAGAAAGGCAATATGTGACGACTAGAGGGTTTTGGGACTCTTAATTTTTCTTGATAATGCTTGAAAAGGGAGTCAAAAAGAGTTCGGTTCTGCCTTCCAGACCTGCCTTTGCTGTTACTCCTGTAATAGAGATTATTTCACCCTGAGAAAATTCATCCAGTAGTTTAGCTTGATTTCTCCAACCTTTCAACCAGATATGTCCAGTTTCATCCTCG
>CAZHDX010000074.1:0-7366 GCA_964531195.1 uncultured Nitrosopumilaceae archaeon | reverse complement strand
GGAAAAATAAAAACAATCAAAGCTATCTTTTGAACAGCCATTTTGTTATCTAACCATTTTGTTCCCTTATATCTATTTATTCAAAAAATATTAATGATGAGATGAATTTGTCGAATAAGTTAAATCACAGACAAGTAAATAGCCGCTAGATGCGATTAAGGAAATTCAGAGTGCGTGCATTCAGATGCATCCATGATTCAGGAGAAATTAAAGTTGGTGACCTAGCTGCTTTTGTTGGCAGAAATGAGAGTGGGAAAACAACTATTCTTGAAGCACTCACTTTGTTAAACAAGGATTCTAAGGCTTCCGAATTAGATTTGTGTGATGAGATGGCAGATGAGCTAAAATCAGAAATAAGATTGGTAGAAGGAGATTTTCAGCTAAGTGAAAAAGAAATTCTGCTAATTCGAGAGAAATTTCCAAATTTACAAGATATCAAATCGATAAAAATTTTCCGAACTCAAACCAACCCAAGAATTCAATACGACTTTGGCGATGTAAAAATAAGTGGTGAAGCAAGCAAGAGACTAAATTCTTGGGAAAATTTTGCTGAACGGATTCAGGATTTCGTATCATCTATTCCAAACCCTATTCGTATAAGACTAGATATGAAATTGTTTCAAGGAAATCCTCCAAGAACCAGAGATGCCTTCAGTGATATGATGGCAGAATTCAATAATCAAATCTATCTACTGGCATCAGAAGATAGACAAATTATTTCAGATTGGGAAAAAATATACAGAGACATTGACACCATTTATGATAATTTACTTGTAGGAACAAACGAACGCTCTGCTCTTGAAAATTTTATCGAGGATAAATTACATCCACGATTTGTTTATTTTTCAGATTACAAAAAGATTCTGGGAAACATTGATCTTAATGAATTTTTAAAAGAAACTAAAGGAATTAGACCAAAAGGATTAGAATACATAGAAGAATTTGATAAAGCCGAGACGGTCAAAAATTTATTTTATCTATCCGAGCTTGATGCAGATAAACTTGAAGAAGTGGCAAATACTCCCTCAAGGCTGATAAAATTATTGCATACTTCAAGCAGAAAACTAAGTGAAAAATTAAATCCCGCATGGAAAGGCGATCCTATTCATGTAGAACTCCGTTATAATCCTGGAAATATTTTAAGCGTTGTAATTTCTGATGTTCATAAAGATGGAACTGTCACAAACACTGGTCTATTGAACAGAAGGGCAGAGGGATTCAAATGGACATTTTCATTCATAGTTAACTTTGCCGCAGAAACGCAAAGATCGGAGCTAAAAGAAGCAATCTTACTTCTTGATGAACCTGCAAGAAATTTGCACCCAACACAACAGCGAGGAATTTCGGATTTGTTAAAAAATCTGGCCGGCTCTAATCAAATTCTATATGCAACTCATTCCCCCTTTATGATATTTGATTATACCCCAGGAAACTTGCTTGTTGTAGAGCTTGATAAGAGAAAGCATCTCAGTCATATTTATTATGATTACTGGAATGCAGATGATCAAACTCTCACTCCAATCCTTTATGGTCTATCAAGGGGTCTTGTTGAATCAATCATAGACAGAGAAATAGGATTTAATTCACGCCCAGTCATTATTGTTGAAACTATAACGGATTCAATGTATCTAAATGCCTTTGATAGATTTTTAAAAGATCCTAATCTTTCAATGAATCCGCTAAACATAGTCCCTGCCTATAATAAAAATTCAGTTTTGCCCCTAGCAGTATTCTACAGAAATCACGGATATAATACATTTGTACTTCTCGATAACACTGAGCAGTCCCATCATATTTCCTCAGTACTACAAGCAAATGGTTTTAAATCAATTCAAATGATATTTTTTGAGCTTAACAACCAACCAAAGCAAGCAATAGAAGATCTACTCGTTGAAGAGGATTATCTTTATGCAGTAAATCAAACCTATGAAATCAAATTGAGAAAGGAGGGCTACACAAACCTAACACGCGAAAATCTTGCAGTGAAAGGAAAGAAGAGCATAATAGACAACCTAAATGAGATATGGAAAGACAATCATCATCTCGGATGGGAAAAATTTGATCGTGAAGATATTTGTAGATACATTTGTGAAAAAATATCCTCTCAGGAAACTGAGTTTTTATCTGATAAAACAAAGGACCAATTCAGATCAATATACAGACTAATTGCTGAGAGAATAAGACAAAACCAAAATATTGTTTCTGAAACAACTATTCCACATAAACGCTAAATTTTTGTGAACTAGAATTTGTACTTTACTCATCATAGTTACATTTTTAATTATAAAAAAAGATTAATCTTGTACAAATTATAGTTAAAGTTTAATTTGGAGAAAGATTTCGTTCCATTATGACATATGCATCTAAACCAATTCTTTTTAGTTTAATTGTGTCTATCTCAATTACTTTATTAGTATTTAATATTGGATTTGCTGCAAGCAATCTCGTTACGGTAAGGGCCTCAAATAATGATTTGATAACAACCTTGCAATTTACGAACACTAACGAAAATATTTCAGAAATTGGTTCTTTTGTGCTACAAATTAGCCAAGGTTGGAATTTTCAATCATTTAAAACAGACAGTAGTTGGGTAGCTCAAAAAACTTCAAACACTTTGACTTTTACCTCTGCAAATCCGCTAAAAGCTGGTCAATCAATAAATTTCATAATTAAGACAGATAAACCAAATCCTAGCTTATCTTGGAAGGCTCTAGATAAAAATAACAATCAATTAGATGCGGGAGATATAGGCAAACAGTCAGCTCCTGGAGAAACAACAACAGGAAAGATCTCGGAAAACAATCCCTCAAACTCTTCTCCAAAAATATTGGATGGGTCTAGTTTCAGAATAATTCCATCTTCTCCAAGACCAACCTTTGATGTAAGAGTGATTGGTACAGGTTTTGCTTCATCAGCAAACCTTGACTTGTATATAGGAAGTAACAAGATAGATTCATTCACAAGTAATAATAGAGGCAGTTTTATCATTACTACAAAAATTCCAAATGATCAACCAGCTGGCAGTGTGAACTTTTTTGTAAAAGATGATAGCGGTAATTCAAAAACCTTCAGTACTACTATTCAAGAATTCCGTGGACGTGGGATTACAAACCAAAATGTACCCCTCACTGCAAATATTAATCCACTATATCATCGCGGAGATACTCAGCTAATTTCAGGTACTGCCCGTGCTGGAAACACTGTAACTATCTCAATTCTAGACTCAAACGACACTAGCATAACAACTTTTACCACTATAGCTAATAAGACTAATCTATATTCTATATCTAACGTAATTCCAATCGACCGTCCATTTGGAAAGTATTCTATCTCAGTTTCGGACGGCCAGAATAAAATAGTTCGTTCATTTAATGTAGATACTACTCATCAAATTTCCATATCCACATCTTCACAGCAAATAGATCCTGGTAAGATCATAATAATTAACGGTACAGCTATCTCGAATCAACCTATAACATTTAGAATAAAAGATCCATCTGGAACTGAAGTTTTTTCAAAGGATGCAAATGTTACATCTGATGGAAAAGTAGCAGTAGCGTACACCGTAGATGCTGCAGCACTAAAGGGTACTTATGTGATTACTGCATCACAAGGAACAGACGAAGTTACTTCTTACTTTGGAGTTGGAGAACCATCAGTCCCTCAGATTACAGTTGCAATGGATAAACTAAACTATGTAAATTCCGAAAAACCTACGATCAATATATCAGGTCCATCCTCTTCGAATCTAAACCTTGTAATTGTAGATCCCTCAGGAAAACAAAAATTTACAGATGCAATTTTGGTAGGACCTGACGGATTTGCTACTTATACCTTTAATGTCACGTCATATACACCTGGAATATATGCAGCTGTAATTACAAGAGGAAACGACAAAGAAGTAGCCAATTTTGCAATAGGACTTACGACAGGATCAGGGCAAATTACTATGAAGACAGTAAAAGACTCCTATATTTTAGGTGATAACATCATATTATTAGGAAAATCTAATCCAAATACAATTATCAAAGTGACACTTACAGATCCTAATGGAGTAGTTGAAAAAATTCTAAATACTTTTACTGATAAAACTGGAATCTTTTCATCGACTGATTTTAGAATTCCTAGAGACGGGGCGGCAGGAATTTGGAAACTTGAAGCTACTAGTGGTATTAATCATGTTGGTCTAGCCTTAACTATAAGATCTTCTAACGAAGGAATAAGTGTTAAACTTGATAGAGCACCCCCAACCTATTCCCTAGGAGATATCGTCACGATTTCAGGTTTTGGAGCAGGTAATACAGCTACTACAACTGTAGACATAATTGGTCTCAACAATACCAAAGCAGAATCTCTCTATACTACTTCAACAAACAGGGGAGAATACAATACTCTATGGAAAATACCTCTTAACTTTAATCCAGGGACTTATACAGTTCAAGTGAAGTCTGCAGGGAAACAAACAACCGCACAGATAACAATACAATAAAATATTTTTAGATAGTGTAAGTTGTAACCAGAGGTTTATTAGAAATATTTTTTAAATCCACTTATTGCCAAACTATTATGAACCTTAAAGAAAAAATTGCTGAAATAGCTGATTTCCCTAAAAAAGGAATTTTATTTAGAGACATTAGCCCACTGTTAAAAGACCCATCTGCGATCTCAGTGGTTGTTGATGAATTTGCTAAACTTTATCATCCAAATGAAATTGATTTATTTGCCGGAATTGAGTCAAGAGGCTTCCCCCTATCTTGTGCACTTGCATTAAGATATAACAAAGGGATGATAATGATTCGCAAACAAGGAAAATTACCCGGATCAACTAGACGTGTTTCATATGACATAGAATATGGAAGTGCAGTAATGGAGATTCAAAATAATGCCATAAGAAAAGGGCAACGAGTTCTTATCTGCGATGACTTGCTAGCTACTGGTGGAACTGCAAAAGCTGCAGCTCAACTAGTCGAGAAAATCGGAGGCAAAGTAACAGGTTTTGCGTTTATTATTGAATTAACAGATCTAAAAGGTTCAAAGAAGATTAAGAACTATAGATATGAATCACTAGTGAAGTACTAATGGAACAAGCAGAGATAGGGATTTTTGGTGGAACGGGAATTTATGATTCAGGACTTTTAACTGAAAGCAAAGAAATTACGATTGACACTCCCTTTGGAAAAACCTCTGATTCCATAACAGTTGGAATTTTCAAGGGCAAAAAGGTTGCCTTTATGCCCCGACATGGAAGAAAACACACTATCCCTCCGAATCTAATTAATTTTAGAGCCAATATTTGGGCCTTTAAAGAATTGGGAATAAAAAGAATAATTGCTCCTTCTGCGGTTGGTAGCCTAAAGCAAGAGTATCGTCCAGGAGATTTTGCTTTGCCTTCGCAATTTATAGACTATACAAAATCAAGAAAATATTCTTTTTTTGAAGGTGAAAAAGTGGTTCACATTTCTGTTGCGGATCCATTTTGTCCAGAACTTCAAAATTCCATTAGCAGAGCTGCAAATAAAATAAATCTTAAAATTCATAAAAATTGTACTTACATTTGTATAGAAGGACCAAGATTTTCTACAAGAGCAGAATCAAAATTCTATAGGGAAGTAATAGGTGCCGACATCATAGGAATGACACTGGTTCCGGAATGCCAGTTAGCTAGGGAAGCACAAATGTGTTATGCTTCAATTTCAACTGTTACTGACTATGATGTGTGGGCAGACAAGCCAGTAACAGCAAAGGAAGTTTTAGAAACTTTATCAAAAAATGTTGAGACCACCAAGAAAATCCTTAGCTTCCTTCCTGAATTAATACCTCAGCAAAGAAATTGTTCCTGTGAAAAAGCGCTAACAGAAGCGCAATTTTAACTGTCAGCAAATGTTTCTTTGTTGATTCCTTCTGGCAGGGTAATATCTCCGTGAACTAATTTTTGCTGAAGTTCGTTTATTACTTCATCTATATCATACCCTAGTTTAATGAGAGTTTTCTGAGTAGATTTAGGAATTTTCGCACCAATATTATGCCCTCCTATCCTCCCAAACGCAATAGCACTAAATCTGTATGAGTGAATTTCGTCAATTGTAAAAACTCCATTGATTTTAGCTGCAATTTGACTTCCAGAAACCTTGCTTATATCCACCTTAATATTCATAGCAAAATCTAGATTTCAACTGCTTTATTGATGGAATTTTCAATTAGAAAATTCCAATGTTTCTCATCTTGAATGTTAAAATCTTTTACAGTAAGTTTGATAACTTTTTCATCTATGCACTCATGTTGAATTTCGTCATTCATCTTAATCTTGACAAGTTTCCATTTTTCTTTATGCTTTTTTAAATTACATAAAAGAACGGCCCACTTTTGTTCTTTATCTATTTTAGGCATTCCCACATAATCCACTATACTCTCAATTCCTAGTTGTTTCTCTTCACAGAAAATTTTTTTACATTTAACACAACGCCAAGTATCAACAGAGCCAATTGTTCGTCTTTCATAGTTAATGTTTGTAACTCCAAAGTAAACTATCTCATGTTTACAAGTTTCTTGATCTACTGACAATGTCCCTTCTCCAGATATGGTTCTATTTAGTTCTTGCATCATCATATGGTTTTTCCAAAACAATTGATATGTTATCAACAAGAAGATTTTTTTTAAATTGAATATTTTCTCTGCTACACATTCGTCTATACATGTTTACTACTGCAAATCTCGGATGTGTCGATTCAAATTCAGTTTCTGTTAAGTCAATAAATCCACCAAGATTGACTAGACTTTGTGCAGTTTCCAGCGCTAATGATGTAGATATCTTTAATCTAGTTGAAATGGTTTCTGCAGACATTTTCCCATTTTTTACAACAAAGACAAAAATCTTGGCTTGTATAGCTGACAAATGTAGTTCAGAAATTAGTTTATCTTCAACAATGTCCAAATTCACACTCATAATGTCTGAGAAAACTGCTGATCTAATTAAAGATGAGGCAATGTATAATCGTTGGAATTAAATAATAAACTATGGCAGTTTGATTATGAGATTAGTCATAGGGATTACTGGAAGCTCTGGTATTCTTTAAGGAATAAGGATGTTAGAGGCTCTCAAACAAAATAATATTGAGATTCATCTAATCATGACAGAGTGGGCCAAAAAATGTCTCGTTTTAGAAACAGAGTATGATTTCAATCACGTAAGATCTCTTGCAGACCATTATTCTGATGATTCTAACTTGGCTGCAAGTATTTCAAGTGGAAGCCATAAAACAGATGGAATGATTGTAATTCCATGCAGCATGAAAACTCTTTCAAGTATTGCAAATGGATATGAAGAGACACTGGTAGCCAGAGCCGCTGGTGTTACAATAAAAGAATC
>CAZHDX010000073.1:0-7777 GCA_964531195.1 uncultured Nitrosopumilaceae archaeon | reverse complement strand
AAAATAATTTTTCAACCGAAATTATATGAAAGTTGATAATTTCTAAGGAATAACTATTTATGACTTTTGTGGTATCAGCTACTTTTGTAGTAAGATTTATAATCATTATCAAAATTTTTGAAATTATGTCCTTAGAAGAAGCAATTTCTTCCCTACGTGAAGGTAAATTCGTATTACTTCATGATGCTGACAGACGCGAGAATGAGGTAGATATGGTAGTTGCAGCAGAATTTGTGACACCTGAACATATTACAAAAATGCGAAAAGATGCTGGCGGCTTGATTTGCTTATCACTCGATCATTCTTTTGCAAAAACGTTGGGTCTAAACTATATGCATGATATACTTTCTAATGCACAGAATATCGATAATCAAGCAAAAAAAATGATTATAGGTACAGCTCCATATGGTGATAAGCCATCTTTTTCCATTTCTATAAATCATATACAAACGTATACTGGTATAACAGATCGTGATAGAGCTTTAACCATAAATGAAATGGCAAGCTTGTACAAAAATACAAATGGAAATAAAAAAGGCATTTTTGTTTCTTCATTTAAGACGCCAGGTCATGTTCCTCTTTTGATTGCATCCGAAAAGTTGTTATCAGATAGATTGGGTCATACTGAGATGTCAGTCTATTTGACTAATCTTGCAGGTTTATGTCCTACAGTAGCAATATGTGAAATGCTTGATTCTGAAACTCATCTTGCTTTATCAATTGACAAAGCCAATAAATATGCAAAGGAAAATGGGTTCCCTTATTTTGATGGTAAAGATCTTGTAAAATTTGCACAGGAGCATTAGCTTTGAACATAGCAATTGTTGTTTCAGAATTTAATAATGAAATCACATCCAAAATGCTTGAAGTTGCAGTCGAAAAAGCAAAAGCTCTCAAACTAAACCTAAAAATTACTTGTAGAGTTCCAGGTGTTTTTGACATGCCGATTATAATTGATTCATTATTGAAAAAAAAAGAAATAGACGCAATAGTCACTCTCGGGGCTGTTATAAAAGGACAAACAAAACATGATGAGCTCATTACAAACGCTGCAGTGAGAACCATAACAGAGCTGTCTATAAAACACCAAAAACCAGTAACTTTAGGCATAACAGGTCCAGGAATGTCAGAGAGACAAGCTCATGCACGGATCAGGCCTGTATCCGAAAGGGCAGTAGAAGCTGTAGAAAAGATAGCTGAACAGCTTAGGAAGATATGAGATGATACAACTCACAATAATAAAAATAACGGGATATGGACCATGGACACTTTCTTTGGGTAGCGATAGAGAGCACAGGTTACAAATGCTTCAATCGTCCATTTATAACGAAATACAAAATCTTTTTTCAAAAAAAAATTGTCTTGTATTTTCCAATAGATTTGATGAATTCTTTGCAATTACAAATGGTTTGTCGCTTGATGATCATATTAAAATTCAAAAAAAAATAGCGAAATTATTTGATTTAGAGCTATCTATGACCATCGGCCATGGCGATTCTCCATTTGAAGCTAATCTCAATGCAGACAAGGCAAGAAAATCTAAAATATTTTTAGAGAAAAAACATAATATTTTTGGTTACCTAAATGGTAAGGCAGAATATTTAGTTCAAATAATGCATATGGATGTGGATGATTCTACATCCATTTCAGCAAAGAAATCACCATATGAGATCTCATCATTAATATTCAAATTATATTCAGAAATGGCGGAATTTTTCCTGGCAAAAAATTGTCTTACATTCTTTATGGGTGGTGATAACTTTATGATAATTACTCCGGGTAATGGAAAAAATCATGCTACTAAATTCTTAAACTTGGTAAAAGAAAGATATGGAATCTCATTTAATTGTGGCATAGGAACCGCAAATACTGCACGAGAAGCTGCAAAACTTGCAACAAAATCTCTTGATACCATTAGAGAACTCCGAGATTCCAATCAAAGTCAACAAAGAGTCCTTGAATTAGCATGCTGATAAAAAATGTAAGTGTCCTCTACGGAAATAATTTAGATTATATTAATAGTACAAATATTCGAATTTCTGATCAAATTGTTAATGGAATAGGAATTCATCTAAAACCAGCCAAAAATGAAGATGTTTATGATGGGGAGGGGTTACTCACGATTCCAGGATTTATTAACGCACACACTCATGTCGGTGATTCTATAGGAAAAGATATCGGTCTAGATTTTGGTGTGGAAGAAAAAATTCATCCAATTACAGGTTTTAAACAAAAAATTCTATCAAATTCCAAGACTTCTCATTTATCAAATTTTATTAGGAATTCATGTCTATCAATGATAAAAAAGGGAATCACAACTTTTGTAGATTTTAGGGAAAGTGGTATAGAAGGTATCGAACTTTTACGAGGTGCAGTCAAGGGACTTCCAATTAGATCAATAATTCTTGGTAGAATAAATTACTACCAAAATTTAAAATCTATTAAAAAAAATCTTACACTCCCTGAATTAAAGAAGAAAGAGCTTGATGACCTGATAAAAAAATGTGATGGAATTGGTGTAAGTGGCCCTAACGAATTTAGTGATTCTGTACTAAGATTTTATTCCAAAGTACCAAAACTCAGAGCTATTCATTCAGCAGAGACAGTAGAAAGTTGCCTAATTTCTAAAAAAATAACTAGAAAAACAGAAACTCAACGTGCTTTGTTGCTTAAACCAAATTTTTTGGTTCATATGACATTTGCATCAAAAAAGGATTTGATGATCGCATCAAAGAACAAAATTAGTATAGTTGTTTGTCCAAGAGCAAATGCAGCACTAGCAGAAGGAATTCCTGATGTAAACTTGATGTTAAAAAGCGGATGTAATTTAACTATAGGAACAGATAATGTAATGGTAAACTCGCCTGATATGTTTAGAGAAATGGATTATTTCTGGAAAGTTTCTATGGGTATACAAAAAACTAGACTATCACCAAAATCTATACTAAAGATGGCCACAGTAAATGCTTCTAAAATGCTTCAAAATAAAAAGATAGGTACAATTCAAACTTCTAGCTTTGCCGATTGCATTTTTATAAATAAACATGCAATTGATCTAGAGCCTATGCACAATCCCTACGCCTCTATTGTACATAGGGCATCAGAAACGGATATTGCTGCAGTAATGATTGGTGGTAAAATAATTCATGGTAAAATCTAGACCTCACGTGATTCTTAGTGCTGCAATGAGCTTAGATGGCAAAATAGCAACAAGAACTGGAGACTCTAAACTTTCGTCAAGAAAAGATTTGCTACGAGTAGATAAAATCAGAGCAAAAATGGATGCAATACTTGTTGGAAAAAATACAATGCTGCATGATGATCCATTATTGACAGTAAAGTACACAGCTGGAAAAAATCCCATTCGCGTTATTTTGGATTCAATGGGATCAATGAAATCTTCATCAAGAATAGTTAAAACATGTAAAACAATCCCTACAATAATAGCAGTATCAGAAAAAATAAAAAGGAAAAAAATTGTTTATTTGAAAAGACACGGTATTGAGGTAATAAAATGTGGAAAAAATAGAGTAGATATAAAAAAACTTTTACATGAATTGAAAAAGAGAGGAATCCAAAATCTTCTTGTCGAAGGAGGCGGATTAACAAATTGGTCTTTCATAAAAAATGATCTTGTAGATGAGATCATAATCACTATTACACCATTTGTTATAGGTGGAACCAAAGCTATTTCATTATTCCAAGGAGAGGGATTTGATAAAATATCTAAATCACCTTTCCTCAAATTAAAGAAAGTCTATAAAATAAAAAATGAAATTGTGCTACATTATATTGTTTAGTGCTTCAAATCATCATGCAATTGATCAATTTTGGCCTGCAGAGCTTTCTTTAGCTTTTCATTTTTAGTCATATTCACAAGCTTTCCACATGTTGGACACTTGAATGACAGATCTAAAGCTTTTTCAAACGTCAATTTTTGGCAATCTTCATTTCCGCAATGATAAAATTCAGCAGAATTCTCGTAATCCAATCTTTGTTGCAATCTTTCTGTAATTTTCTTTTTTTGATTTTTAATAAAGTTTGCAACTTCATCTTTTCTTGCTCTCCATCGATAAACAAACCATCCCTTTTTTTCATCCTTTACTCTAATACCTGTTATCAAGGCTTTTCCAAAAAGATCGTATAACACTTTTCTTACAATATTAATTCTAAGCCCTGTAGAACTTGCAATTTCTTCATCCGTTGCGTCTTCGGTATTCAGAAGCGAACGTGCTACTTTTAGATATTCGTCACCGCCAATCAGTGCAGCTATTTTTACAAAAGGATCCTCGTGCTCATTACTCATTGTCGTCCTTAATTTAGATTCTATATTTAATCAATTGTTTTGTCTAATACTTTTTTTCCCTTTTTTGAAGGAATAATTTCTTTTTGTGCATTTTCATGTTTTTTTAGTAAGGGTTTTCCTTCTAGAACTTTATCTAATAATATCGCTAGTGCACTAATTTCAGAATGCGGTTGATTGCCAACTGCAACGTTATAGTCTGCTATTTCATACACTTCTCGTGGAACTTTTTCTGCTCCTACAACTACAAGAATTTGATTTTCTTTTTGAATATCATTCAAGACAGAATTGATATTCTCACCATACATTGTTAGATGTACAATTTTGAAGGATTCATTTTTTTTTGATTTTAGAATTGCTTTCCAATTGTCTGTCAATTCTACTATAAAATTACCTCCCCAAGTTCTGTTCACTTCTGATATTGTATCTTTAATGTCTGGATTAACTTCTTGCATAATTATTTTTGAAGCTCCAAAGGCTCTTGAAACAAGAGCAACATGAGTTGTTACTCTATCATCACGTACGAGTCTTTGTCCTATTCTTAATACTTCAATCTTCATAGTTCATCTGAATTTCCTTTTTTTTGATTTTTTTTTCTCTCACTGGTTCATTTTTTAAAATATTGTCTAGCAGATCCTTTAATTGTAACAAATGTTCTCCTGTTATTGCTGATATCGATAGCCATTTTTTATTTTCTTTTAAACCTAGGATCTCTACTTTTGATGTAATTTCTGTTTGCGAAATCAAATCTGATTTGTTTAAAGCAAAAATTATTTTCTTATAATCAACTCCTATCTCCTCTAAAACACGCAGGCAACTTTTGAATTTTTTTTGTAATTCAGATATTGGATCACTTATATCAATCACAAGTATTACTGCATTAGTATAGATTAGCTCTTCAAGTGTAGATTTGAAAGCCTCTATCATGTAAGCAGGCAGATTACTGATAAATCCTACAGTATCTGATATTAAAACATGAGTTTCTGAAATCTTTATTTTTCGTGTTGTCGTCGAAAGAGTTGTAAACAGTTTGGGATTTTCTTCTCGCTTTTCTCCTGTTAAAATATTGAAAAGTGTTGTTTTACCAGCTTAAGTATATCCAGCCAAGGAAATTGTTTTGAATCCTATTCGTTCTCTTGCCTGTCTATGTAGAGCACGTTGTTTCCCAGCTTTTTCAAGCTTTGTTTTAATGCTTGTCATTCTATTTTTTACATCATTAAAATAAACATCAACTTCGAATTTACCAATTCCCATGAATCCTGGCTGCTCTCCCATTTTTGCTAATCGTACTTTTTCTTTTGCACGCGACATTTCATATCTCAATTGCGCCATCTTGATCTGTAGCTTAGACTCTGCACTTTTTGCATTGCGCTCAAAAATTTCGAGAATTAATGCTTCCCTATCAAGAATATTTGTCTTAAGTTTTGATGCAAGATTGTAGTTCTGGCTGGGTTTGAGAATTTCATCAAATACAATAAAATCTGGTTTTGTTGAAATAACTAATTCTTTCAACTCTTCAACCTTCCCCTCCCCTAGACCAAATTTCGATTTGTTAAGAAATTTCTGTTTTATTATCTTGATGACTTGGTATCCAGCGGAATCGCACAAGGCCAGAGCTTCTTTTACATCCTCCTCTCTGTCATGTGTGATAAGAATTGCGCTTTCTTTCATGCTTTTTCTGGCTTGATTCCTGACTTATTGCTTTCGTAAAGTTTTCTCTACAGTCATATTCATTACAATTTCTGCAATATCGCTTGCATATTCTGATATTCTTCTTATATTCTCCCCCATCCTTCTTACCCTGAAAATTTCCTCATCATCTCTCAAAGATTTTGTACTTTCGTGCATCTTTTTTTCATATTTAATAAATTCGGCGGTTTTTTCTACTGCGAGTTCTGCCTGAGCAAAATCTCTTTTAAATAAAGATAAACATGCCTCATCTAGCACAGAAAGTGCAAAACTATTCATTTCTTGAATTACTCCAAGAACAGATTTTTTTACTGGTTTTTTAAACTCTAAAAGATCTTTTACTATATCTGTGGCATGATCTCCAACCCGTTCTATATTTTTTACAATAAGCCTATACCCAAGACAACTTCTTGCGTTTTCAATTCCCATGTCTTTTAACATGTGTTCATTTTGAATTGCAATCTTTAGCTGTCGTATAATGTAAAAGCTAAATCTGTCAACCTCATCATCACTGTTTATAACCTCTTTTGCCAAGTCAAAATTGATTTCTTCATGTGCAAGCAAGGCATCATTTTGCATTGATTTTGCTATGATGAGCATTCGTTTCAATGCTCCGTCTATTGAAAGTTCAAACAAATTTATTAAAACTTGTATGGTAATGCCTTCAATTGAATCTGCTATAATTTCAGTTCCCATTAGAATTCCTTTTACAGCTTCTTTTATTGCATTTCGTTGAGCCGGTTTTAACCTACCTGATCTAGGTCTTACGTTTATGGTGCTAAAACCAAGTAAATAAAGTGAAATTAATTTTCTTACAATTGCAGCACTTTCGTCATCTGGTTTTATTTCAAATGTTGCTTCTTCAGTGTTAACTGTTTTTGTATGATGCTTTAGCGGAGTAATTTGTAATGTAGTTGTTCCTTGTCTTGAAACTGTTACTTGATCACCTTGTTTTAGGCCCATATCCATTATCCATTGTTTTGGTAATGAAACAATGTACGATGATTTTCCAGTAAACTGGATTTTTCTCATTTCCTCTTCGTTTCCCATAACTCGCATAGGGCTCACCAATCTATATAGTTATTTAGAATTACTATATAGTATTGATTATTGTGCAAAAACAATTAGAACCCATCTTGGTTTAGGATATTTGAATATGGATTCGATTCTCAAAATTAAATTTACTTTGGATGCATTATTTGGTAATGGTGTTTCTAAATATCTTCCAAAAAACATCAGAATGACTTATTCAAAAAAAACTGGGCGAATACAACATGTATATGAAAACGAAACCCCCCTTTGCACTTTACGAATAGATGGAGGGTTAGCAATTACCCCCTATCTTGCTCAAAAACTAATTAAAAGTAGAACTTTTAGGGAAAACTGTCTGGAAATAGACATCGATTCTAAACCTTTTGTGGAAGATGGTAAATCTGTATTCTGCAAAAATGTCACATGGTGCGGGAAAAAAATCTTGATAGGAGCTGATGTACCTGTCCTTTACGAGAATAGGGTGATTGCAGTCGGGAGATCTGTCCTTTCTTCAAGTATGATTAAATCCCTAAAAAAGGGAGTTGCAGTCAAAATCAGAGATAGTTTAAAAAGTCTAGATTGATCAGTTGATAATATATGATGCGTGGAGGAAATAGGGAAATGCGCAGGATGCTAGACAAGATGGGTCTAGAAATGAAGGAAATTTCCAATGTCCAAGAGGTAATAATAAAAACAGACAAAAAAGAAATCATAATTATTAAACCTGCAGTATCAGAAATGAAAGCAAAAGAT
>CAZHDX010000072.1:0-7856 GCA_964531195.1 uncultured Nitrosopumilaceae archaeon | reverse complement strand
TCATCTTTACTACTCACATAATGGCAAATCTTACTTTGCTATTTATGCATTGAGCTTATTTTTTGATTTATTTGAAATAAATTAGGACAGAAGTTAGAAAATTTGTGAGTGTAATAGAAATACTACAAGAAGCATCATTAAGAGTTTATAATAATGTCAAACACCTTGCAGGCACAAGAGAATCTGGTGATGATTTTGGAAGAGGTGCTGGTGGAGACATATCAAGAAGAATAGACATCGTGGCAGAAAAAACAGTCTTAGACTATCTTAAAGAGATTAAATTTGATTGTATAGTTCTTGGTGAAGAATGTGGTCGTGTTGAACTTTCACAAAATCCTAAGGGATTCATCATTATGGACGCAATAGATGGTTCAACAAATGCTGTAAGAGGAATTCCATTTTTTTGTTGTTCCCTTGCATTTGCAACGGAAAATAGACTTAGCTCTATTACAGATAGTGTAGTGATAGATCTCTCCAATGGTGAAATGTACCATGCAACAAAGGGAGGTGGAGCATACTTGAATGGAAAAAGAATTCATGTTAATGAAAAAAATCATTTCTATTTTGTAGTTGGTCTCGATATGTCTGGAATCTCCCAAGATATGCTCCAGAGATTATCACCAATAATTTCTGCATCAGCCCACATTCGGCATTTTGGCGCAGTGGCACTAGAGCTAGCAATATTTGCACGCGGTTTAGTTGATGTCTTTATAGATATCCGAGATAGATTACGAATTACTGATATTGCGGCGGGTTATTTAATCGCATTAGAAGCAGGGGGATACATTATTGACAAATCGGGTAAGATTTTAGATTCAGATCTAAGCTATGATAATAGAATTTCATTTATCGCTTCTGCAAATAAAGAAAATTTGAATGATACTATAACTAAATTAAAAATAAGCAATTAACAAATAGTAATCAGAAAGTATTAGACGAGAATTTATTTTTGAATTGAATAATATCATAATACTTTTTGATTAAAAATTATGGCGCCCTTGGCGGGATTTGAACACGCGTCGAGGCCGTGACAGGGCCCCATTCTAGACCGGGCTTTACGAGGATTGGAATTAACCGCATCCCCTCTATACTACAAGGGCGTTGAAATATTGTGGAAGAAAATATGAGTTTAAAGCTTTCTTTTCTTCAAAAAATTTTGTAAAAGACTAAATTATACACAACTATGACCCTTCGCTATGGGTTCGTAGCTCAGCCAGGTAGAGTACCGGACTTTTAATCCGGCTGTCCGGGGTCCGAATCCCCGCGAACCCGCTCTTTTAGCGGTCTTAAAATTGGTTACCAACATAACCATGATATTAAAAATGAGAACAACAGAATCAAAACCAATGGCAACCTTTCTATTTGCAATAGTAAGCCAAGAGACGAAGAAAAAGTATATCGGAAAGATTCAAAACTTCTTCGAATTTGTAGGACTGCAAGGTTCTATTGATGATAAGGCTGATGCTCTGTTTTTGCAGATAAAAGAAAACGATGCAAACTGGCTATCAGGAATAATGATCCAATATCTACAATACCACAAGGAGAGGGCAGAAAAAGGCGAGATCGCCTATTCTACCCTGCGAAATTACTACAAGCCATTGAAATTATTTCTTGAAACAAATGACATCATACTGCCATGGAAAAGGCTGACTCGAGGACTGCCAAGGGGAAGAAAGTTTGCTGCTGACAGGGCTCCAACTTTAGAAGAAATCCAAAAGCTAGTAGAATATCCTGACAGGAGAATCAAGGCGATAATCTTTACCATGTGTTCCAGTGGAATTAGATTAGGAGCATGGGACTATCTGAAATGGTCGGATATCACCCCTGTAGAAAAAGAGGGCAAAATTGTTGCTGCAAAGATGGCTGTATATTCTGGTGAAGAGGATCAGTATTTTACTTTTATTTCGTCAGAAGCCTATTTGGAATTAAAAAAATGGATGGATTATCGTAGAGATTCAGGCGAGATTATTTCTCGAGATTCATGGCTGATGAGGGATTTATGGAATGTAGAAAAATATGCAAGAGGAATGGTTACTGTTCCAAAACAGCTCAAGCCAGCTGGAATAAAGCGACTAGTTGAGCGTGCCCTGCATGCACAAGGGATCCGAAAGAACCTGCCAGATGGAAAAAGACGACACGAGTTCCAAGCAGACCACGGCTTTAGAAAATTCTTCAAGACCAGGGCGGAGCAAACAATGAAACCAATTAATGTAGAAATTCTCATGTCACATTCTACTGGAATATCTGACAGCTACTACAGACCAAGTGAAAACGATTTGCTCAAGGATTATCTTACTGCAGTTTCGGAACTGACTCTATCAACGGAAGGCAGGCTCCAGCTTCAAGTGCAAAAACAACAAAACGAACCTAATGAAGATACAAAAAAAGAGATTATTTTGTTAAAAGAAAAAATTAGAAAGATAGAGCTAAAGTCAGAGGTCGTAGAACTCTTTAGAGCTAGCGTGGTTGAATGGGCACAAAAACAACCCGAACTTGATCTTTTCACTATTGCAAGTGCCAATATTAACAATGTAAAAGGATTAGATGCCATTGTAGAACACATGATAAGCGAGCATGGTGGTAACATTTCAGGATTGAAGGAAAGTTTTGCCAAAACTCCATTTTATATTACAAAGTGATTTTCATTTTAAGGGGCAAACGAGTTTATCGATAACGAGTAAAAAAGGAAAGCCCCCCTCCTAGGCACAAAAACTGAAGCTAACTACGTTAGTACACACGTTATGATTTGTTGGAAAGAGCTTAAGATAATGATCAATGTAACGACTGTGTGAAAAATGGATATCTCTATGTTGTAGTAGGTATTGCAATAGTAATTGTCGGTGTTTTTCTGATTTTTCAATTACAAAAACCGATACCGGTAGACACAACAGCCGTTATGAAATTGATAGTACCTGCGAATCAAACCACTCCTTATGGTTGCGGGCATGACTTGATGGGGAATTTTGCTTATCATTATTATGGTGCATGTTCTTCGGATGACAAACCAACTATTCCATCTCAAGCAAAAGGAATACCACAAGACACAATTCGAGGGTTAGTGGATTATGATGAAAAGCTCTACATAGAAATGGTACATGGAGGATGTCCTCAAGGGCATTGTGGTGATTCAGTAACTGGATTCTGCAAATACGACAAGAATGGTGAGTTAATTCCACATTTGTCTGAAGATCAAAAAAAAGTAATATTGGATTTAAACTCCTCTTATGGATTTGATATTTGCCCATTCACCAGACAACCAACGAATTTCACTATTACTAACACTCAACCTTCAGGTACGATTATCGGACCGTCAGGGACAGTCAATGTAACAGTACTAGGACAAAACAATCCATAGAAATCTGGATGACCTTAAAAAATCATAAAAATCATTACAACATAAAATTTCTAAGTGGGATTTCCCAAAAATTAGCAAGATCATATGTAAATACTTGAATGCCTAATTATCTCTAAATGAAAAATGCCAAAATGATTGCAATAATAGCTGTAGCATTCTTTACAGGCACAATTGTGACTTCTGTACCTGTTCAAAACGTGGTGGCAGCAAATCCAACCTTGACTGATCTATTTAGCGCGGTGGGCTTGATAAAAGCTAAAACTGACAATCTTCCAGCTGATCCTGCAAGCAATACTGAAGTAGACACTAGAGCAAGTCAAGCATCGATTAACGCTTTACACAATCAAAACACTGAATTGCTAAATTCAATTGCTTCCGTGAATAATAAAGTAGCTAATTTACCATTAGGACAAATTATAGTAATAAAGAAAGTGACAAATGGTCCTGATGGTACGTATCAATTTTTTAGCAATGCAACTGCACCTTTTAACATTACCACTTCAGGCGGCGTAGGAACTATGTACCTTAATGGCTTGACTCCAAATCAAGGGATCCTTTTACGTGAATCTACCAGTGATCTTCCAATAGGTAGCATTAATAACTTTGAGTGTGTCAACATAAAAGGCAACAGTTTCATAGATATAGATACTTCCGATGTTCTTGTTACACTTAGCTTGGAATCATCTTCAAGTGTAGTCAGGTGCACTTGGACAACTGTTTTTCCGTAAATTCGAGAAAAAGAAGTTTTTTGGACTAGAAAAACTATCCTTCACTCGCTTTTTTCAGACTATTAGTTATATCACCAGCTACTCTTAGGCACTAAAACTGAATACAACTTCGTAATATCGCACGTTATGATTTGTTGGAATATCTTTAAGATCGATATGAAAATAATGATTGCATGTCATCTGATTATAATTTAACACAAATGGATATCAGAGAGGGAATACGTCTTTGCCAGGATAATGATGTAACAACATGTTACACATCATAGTAATAAGAAATAAGTATTTAGCAAATGAATGAAACACATGAGAAAACTCTTTAATCTCATATCATCTGCAGGAATTATTTTGGTAACAGGAATAATTTTTGCTGAGAATAGTGGAATATCCATCTTTGGATCTGAAATAGTATATGCTCAAGATTATGGTAAAGGTGCGATAGACCAAAACCTTCAGAATTCACTTAGAGAAGGACTAAATGCAAAACAAGAAGAGATGAAACTAAAATTATCACAACAAGTAGAAGTAGAAAGAAGTAATCAGATTCTACTAATAGTAGTAATTGGTACTATAACAATTGGAACAGCAGTTATCCTACCATTGCTTAGGAAAAGACTGACAAAATTAAAATGAAAATCCACACTATCTCGAAACTCATAACCAGCTTTTTGTTTTTGTTATTATTTGTTCATAGTAATTTAGCTTATTCTTTTTTGTACTGGAAATTCGTTTAGGGTTAAATTCAACAAATCTTCTCAATTAACACAATAAAAGGCAAAAGTGGGTTTTTCCCACTCTACCTCATGGCGGAATCTCAACACATCATAGAGTAGTGGCTATTTTGTAGGCTATTGCCATCGCTAACGTAGCTAGGATGGACACACCGCATATGGTGTAGATTTCGAGAATCATGATATAGAAATTGTTTTTTAAGTATTTCAATTTTTGTCAAAATCATCATTAAATTCAAAGGCTTTAGGAAATCTTTGATGGTTTAACGGATAACTGTAATTTTTTGTTTTATCATTAATGTTTTTCAAAGTACCACACCAAAATCTCTTGTTATCAGCGTTGAGGTTAATTTCTCTTGTTTCAGTTTTTATTTTTCCAATCTCACTTATCTTTCCTTGAATTATTGCACTTGCTAGCTGTTTTGTTCTTTTGATCTCGTATTCAATGTATAGCCTTCCTTCTTTTTCCTTAGTATCAACATGTTCGATTTCTTTTTCTTCAAATTCCTAGATTATTTTCGCAATCGATAAAAAACATAGATTAATGCAAAAGGAATAATGCCAAGTAAAAATGAAATAGCAAAATTTCCTATCAAAGATCTAGTAGCAATCTGAAGACCCAAAAATAAGGTAATCATTACAGGAATCAAACCAAATAACGTGAATTTGTGAGCCCTCTCCCTGAATTTGTCAAAATCAAGGTACGGATATTCCAAATGATGATAAATTACTGGCATTACAAAGAGTGCTGCAGATATAGTTATAGAAAACAACGCTATCAAGATGATTATCTTATCGATTAAAACAAAACCAGCTGGAGAATTAATGGAGATATTTAACAAAAATCCAAACAAAAATACAGAAAAGGTTGTTAAAATTGCACTCTCTCTTAACACCGATCCATAATCAGGAGTCAGTTTATCTTTGCCGATCTTTTCTTCATCCTTTTCAGCCAATGCTAAACATACTCCTGTTTCTTTCTTAAATTTGCTCTAAGTAAGAATGCTCGTGATATTTTCATCATCACACTTCACCAAAATAACGCAAGCTTGGAGAGGGTTCTGCTTCTTTTTTCCATAAACTCCTATCTGTGAGACATTTTCTTTGTTCTTCATTTATTGGTACATCATGTTCTATGAAAACAGGAATTTCATTCAGATTCATCTCATCTGCTGCAACAGCTCTATGCCTGCCATCATGGTAAACAAACTGACATTTTGCCAGATCTAGTTTTAGAAAGGGAGCGTCCTGTGTTTTGCCTTTTCTAATTCTTTTTCTTTTATTTTTTATCATCATCTCTGTTGTGTTTACATTATCTTCTGATCTCTTTTCAATTAGCTCTCCTGCAAAGGCATAGCTTAGAAACTCGGATGGTTTCATTGTAGTATAAAGCAACCTCCCGGCACCCGCATCTTTTGGGAAATTAGCGTGAAATCTCCCCGTTCTGCTTCCTTCCTCAATGAAATATTCCGGATCATTCCTTTTTATTGCAGGAACCGGAATTGTCGGAGTCCAAAAAATAGGGTGGTGCTTTCCCTTTGTCTTCTTTTTACATATTCTATCCAGTCTTTTCTGAAACATTTCAGTAATAGATGGCGGAGCAGATTCTAATGTTTTTAACATTCTCTCTGCCTCTGATCGTAGTGGAACCGTAACAAGATATTTTTTTGCAGAAAGACCATATTCCTTTTTGTAAATTTTTTCCATGACTTCAAGTAGCTTACAATTATCTAGTCTATTAAGAAAAGAATTATCTGATTTGTTCTGCTTCAGGTTTTTCTTTTTATTTTTCATGGGAATCAATTCTTACCAAAATAATTAAGCTCTTTCCAACAAATCATAACGCGTAATATTTGATGAATCAATTCCGATATCGATGAACTATTACTAACAAATTTCAGAAATCTCCTAGATTCAACTCTGGTTTTTAATGACATCTTTTTTTGTTACTGTTAGATAGATGACTGTAGCTAGGATGGTGACAAGAAAAATTACACTGGTTATTACAGTTCCCAATCCCAATCCGCCATCGCCCAAGTCTTGAGAGAGATAGTCTCCAATGGAAGCCCCAAGAGGACGAGTCAGAATGTATGCTAGCCAAAATGCCAAAACAGCATTTACCTTGAAAACAAAACGACTTGTTGCAACGGCTGCAATTAGAGCACCAAAAACTACTGCAGATAGTAAATAGCCAATGTCTATTGTTTCAGCTAGTAGATCACCTGCAGCCGTTCCAAGTGCAAATGTAAACAGAACGGCTAGCCAGTAAAACGCCTCTCTTTTTGAAGTAAAGATTGTATGTATTGACAGTGTTTTTTCTTTTTTGTACCAGACGACAAAGACTATTGAAAGAATTACAGCAAAGACTATTGTACTAATAGTCAAAGATACTCCAAGGTTATCAGTCAGGTTATCTGTAATGAGAGTTCCAACTATGCTGATTAAAACAACTGCAAGCCAGTAGATTGCTGGTATGTATTTTTTTAGTCTGAACTGAAAGAATAGTGTTACAGCAAGCATTGCTCCAATGATTAGCGTTACACCATCTAATCCAAGATTCAACTTTGTGTTCAAAAAATCTGCTCCTGTCTCACCTACAGTGGTACATAGAACTTTGATTATCCAAAAGAATAATGTGATTTCGGGAACCTTGTTTAGCATTGTTTGTGCTTCCGACTGACGATCCTCGTCTTTCATTTTTTCACTGCTGAGCTTTTTCTATTAGTTTTGTATATTATGATTTGGATGATTCTCATCTTTTTAGATTTAGAATCGATACGATCTTACTTTTTTCAACAAATCATAACGTACGATATTATCTAAACAGCGGGACTTTTTGTGTCTGGGAGGGTGGGATTCCCTTTTTACTCATTATCGATAAAAATGCAATCCCCCTTTATGCACGAGTTTTGCTGTCCATCTAGATGTTAACAGAAGTGGTGATTGACTATGATTTTTTCACTAAAAGGAAAGGGTACTCAATTGCACAGGGTTGTCATCAATAATAAATTCATCTCTTATTTCCAAAGCAAACTTTATGAATTA